>NZ_JBIWKI010000010.1:0-265569 GCF_044765565.1 Streptomyces sp. NPDC102437
GGGCCCCCGCGGCGGGGGGGGGCCCCCCTTTTATTTTCTTGGGTGGGTTTTTTGGGGGGGGGGGGGGGGGGGCCCCCCCCCGGGGGGGGGGGGGGGGGGGGGGGGGGGGGCCCCCCCCCCCCCCCCCCACTTCCGTACGAGAAGGAACCCGGTTGCGGTGAACCGGAGGAGGGGAGGAGGCGTGAGGAGAGCTGAGAACCCTCTGGTGGCCGGCGGCCGGATATGCGCAAGGACCTGGCGAATCATCACTTCGAGTGAATCCTTGGCCTGTACTTGCGGTGCACAACCGACGGTTGTCAGGCTGTTGCAGACTGTCAACCTGTTGGGAGTGGCCTGTGACTTTCGGTGAGCAGCCCGCGTATCTGCGCGTTGCAAGCGATCTGCGGGAGAAGATCGTCAACGGTTCGCTGCCGCCGCATACGCGCCTGCCTTCGCAGGCCCGTATCCGCGAGGAGTACGGAGTCTCGGACACCGTCGCGCTGGAGGCGCGAAAGGTGCTGATGGCCGAGGGCCTGGTGGAGGGGCGTTCCGGTTCCGGCACCTATGTGCGCGAGCGCCCGGTCCCGCGGCGGATCGCCCGCTCCGGCTACCGGTCCGCGGCCGGCGCCAGTCCGTTCCGCCAGGAGCAGACGGCGGAGGGGGTGCACGGGACGTGGGAGTCCCGCAGCGAACAGGAGGGGGCGAGCACCGAGATCGCCGAGCGTCTGGGCATCGAGCCGGGCGACCGGGTGATGCGGACGAGGTACACCTTCCGCGAGGCCGGGGAGCCGATGATGCTCTCCACCTCCTGGGAGCCGCTCGCCGTGACGGGGCGTACGCCGGTGATGCTGCCGGAGGAGGGCCCGTTGGGCGGCTGCGGGGTGGTCGAGCGGATGGCCGCGATCGATGTCGTCGTGGACAACGTGGCCGAGCAGGTCGGCGCGCGTCCGGGGCTGGCGGAGGAACTCCTGGCGCTCGGCGGTGTGCCCGGACACGTGGTGATGGTGATCGAGCGGACGTACTACGCGTCGGGCCGCCCGGTCGAGACGGCGGACGTGGTGGTGCCCGCCGATCGTTACCGGGTCGCGTACCACCTTCCGGTCAGGTGAGCCGCGTACCACCTTCCGGTCAGGTGCCCGGTGGGCGGGGATCGCCGTCCGGTGTCGGTGACGACACGTCAACGCCCGGACAATTACCGTAACCAACGGGCAGTCAACGGCTGCATAGAGTTGTCATGTACCGCTCCTACCGTCCGGTCCGTACTCGCACACCGGACGACGGACGGGAAGTCACCGATGACGGACACAGCCACACCGAAAGCGGCTGGGGCCCGGCCCAACCCGGTGAACGGCCGGGCGCCGAGGTCGCGGACATTGCCGCCACCCACACCTGCGCGGTCTGCGAGACCGCCTGCGAGCTGCCCGACATCGCCGACTGCCCGGTGCGGTCGGGGCCGATCTGCTCGCTGTGCTGCTCGCTGGACGCGGAGTGCGGCGACGTCTGCCGCGAAGAGCCGTCGGCCGACCCCGTCCTGATGCCGGTGCCGACGGTGCGCGCGGCGGCGCCGGAGGCGGGATAGCCGGCGGCGGCGGGGGCCACGGGCGCAGGGGGCGCATCCGGCCGGGTGCGCCCCCTCTTGCTGACCGGATCGGTATCTCTTTGTGTAAATGCGTATCCGTTGCGTAAAGGTCAGGCGTACGCTCGGGCATATGCGTACTGCGGTTTCCTGGGGATCTTCACTGACGTGCACGCCGTTCGAGGGAGGGGCGCAATGCTCGGGAGGGACACGATGAGCGACAGCGGGGCCGTGCTCCCGTGGCTGGTGATAAGGCAGGACGACAACGGCAATCGCTATCGCGTCGGCAGGTATGCCACGCAGGGCGAGGCCCAGAAGATCGCCGACAAGCTCGATGAGCACGGCCACAAGCAGCTCTACTGGGTGGAGCGCGCGGAGCGGAGCGCCCGGCCGTAGCGCGGGCGCGAGGAGTGCGGCGGGGCGGGCGATCGCGCTCCGGCGCATGACCGTGCCCGCGTTCACCCGCCCATCGCCGAAGGATCTAGGGTCCTGTCCGACGGGGTTGCGCGAGAGCGAAGGCGGAGTGATGTCGGTCCTGATCGACACGGTGGCATGGGTGCGGGTGGAGAACGGCAGGATTCTCTGCGCGCGACCACGGGGGAAGGACGTCTTCTACATCCCCGGTGGCAAGCGGGAGGGTCAGGAGACCGACCTGCAGACCCTGCTGCGCGAGGTCGAGGAGGAGCTGGCCGTGGCCATCCTGCCCGCGACCGTGTCCCACATGGGTACGTACGAGGCGCAGGCGCACGGTCATCCGGACGGGGTGGTCGTGCGCATGAGCTGTTACGCCGGCGAGTATCAGGGAACGCTGACCGTCAGCAGCGAGATCGAGGAGATGGCGTGGTTCTCCTACGCCGACCGACCGCTCGTCCCGCCGGTCGACCAACTGCTCTTCGACGACCTCAAGGCCTCGGGCGCGCTGGCCTGAACACGGCGGAGACGGCAGGGGAGTTGGCCCGTGCGGCCGGGCCCCCGGCGCCGGCGGGCGGGGGGCGCCGGAGGCGGTTGAACGAGGCAAGCGCCAAGGCGGCAGCGCGCGCCCGTCGCCTTGTGCGCCCCCTCTCCCCGGGGACATCGTTCGTGCGCGCGGCCGTACACCCGTACGCCCCACGTGTCGGCCCCGGCGATAGTTCGCCCCAAATATCGGGTATGTGCTGAATAGCCCTTGTAAACAGGGCGTTCTCCGCTGCTGGTCTTGGGAAGTGATCGGCGTGATCGACAGTGAAGGCGACTGCGCCGAGTGGACCTTTCCGGCTGAGCCGGGCGCCGTGCGATCCGCACGGCATGCGGTCCATGGGGCGTTGACCGCCTGGGGGCTCGATGCCGCCGTCGGAGATGTGACAGTTCTGCTGGTCAGCGAGTTGGTCACCAACTCGATGCGCTATACATCGGGGCCCATCGGCGTACGCCTGGTGCGCCCCCATCTCAACGGGGACGCCCCCTCCGCCCATCCGGGGCTGCTCGTGGAAGTCTCCGATCCGCTTCCGGATCCGCCCACCGAACGTATGGCGGGACCGGAGGACGAAGGGGGCAGGGGGCTGCAGCTGGTGGCGTGTTCCGCCCGCCGCTGGGGGACCCGGCGGGGAAAGACCGGCAAGACCGTGTGGTTCGAGCTGGCCCTGCCTGGTTAGGAGTGGGGTGGGACGGACAGCGATCACCAGAGGTCGGCCAGAACCTGGCTGAAAGGGACTGAGACCGTGCTGTGATCGTGAACGCCGTGTCGGTTGGGGCCGGAGTGCTGAATACTGCGGGCATGACCGGTCCGGTGTGTGAGCTGGAGGGGACGGTCGCGTGAGCGAAATACCTGGGACAGCGGGCGACATCGTGTGGCAGAGCAGCCCGCCTGGCTCGATCTACGACTACATCAGGGTCGCCTCCTTCTCGATCGGCCCCGATGGCCTGATCGAGCAGTGGAGCCGCCGGGCCGCCGGCCTCTTCGGCATTGCCGCGGACAGAGCGGTCGGCATGGACCCGGTCGAGGCCTTCATGCCCGCCGAACTGCGCAGGGACGGCCGCCGCAGGGTCGGCGAGATCCTCGACGGCCGGGAGTGGACGGGCCTCGTCCCCTTCCGGATACCGGGCGAGGAGGCCGTGCACGGGCTCGCCGAGATCTATCTGATGCCGAGCGAGACGGAGAGCGGGGAACGGGCCGCGCTCTGCATCGTCGTGGACGTCCGGGCACTGCGCCACATCGAGACGGACCTTGCCGCTTCCCAGGCGATATTCGGCCAATCACCCTTCGGCTTCGTGCTGTTCGGTACGGACCTCTCGGTGATCCGCGCCAACCAGCGCTTCGCCACCGTCTTCGGCGGCCGGGCCGAGGACCACCGCGGCCGCACGGTCGACGACTATCTCTCGGGCACCGAAGCCGACCGGCTCACCGTCACCATCCAGCGCGTACTGGAGACCGGAACGTCCGTCACCGATCTCCAGATCGTCGGCACCGCCCCCGGCGCCGGCAGCCGGCACTGGTCGATGAACCTCTACCGCGTGCACAGCGGATCCGGCCGCCCCATCGGCGTCGCCGGACTGGCCACCGACGTCACCCGCAGGCACATCGCCGCCCGCGAGGCCGCCAGTGCCCGCCGCAACCTCGCCCTGCTCAACGAGGCCAGCGCCCGGATCGGCAACTCCCTCGACCTGGAGACCACCGCGCGCGAACTCCTCGACGTCGCCGTCCCCGGCTTCTGCGACCTCGCCTCCGTCGACCTCTACCAGGGGCTGCTCACCGGCGACGACGCACCGCCCGGCAGCTGGGATTCGCTCCGTCAGGAATCCGTCGGCGGCTCCGCCGAACTGCGCCGCGTCGCCCTGGCCAGCGCGGTGGCGGACGTCCTGCCCGACACCGCCGCGCAGACCGGCTCGCCCGAGCTCGGCTCCGTACACCGCTTCTCTTTCAACTCGCCGTGCGCCATCGCCCTGCGCACCGGCCACGTCGAGGACGTGCCCGGCGACGACCGGGGCTTCGTCCAGTCCACGCTCGCCGTGCCGATGGTCGCCCACGACACGGTGGTCGGTCTCGTGCAGTTCTCCCGCACCAAGGGCAGCGAACCCTTCGGCGAGCGGGACCGGGCCCTGGCCACCGAACTCGCCGCCCGCGCCGCGGTCTGCATCGACAACGCCCGCCTCTACCGGCGCGAGCACGAACGCGCCCTGATCCTCCAGCGCAGCCTCCTGCCGCCCGGCGACCCGGTGGCCGCCGGCCTCGACATCGCCTGCCGCTACCTGCCCGGCAACACGGCCACCGAGGTCGGCGGCGACTGGTTCGACGTGATCGAGATACCCGGCCACCGCACCGCCCTCGTCGTCGGCGACGTCATGGGCCGCGGACTGCGGGCTGCCGTCGCCATGGGCGAACTGCGCACCGCCGTACGGACCCTGGCCCTGCTGGACCTGGAACCCGCCGAGGTGCTCTCCGCGCTCGACGAGGTCGCCCGCGGACTCGGCACCCCCGGCGGCGCCGGCACGTCCGGCGGCTCCCAGTGGCCCTCGCGGGCCGCCCACAAGTCCCGGGAGGCGGACCTCTCCGAGGTCTACCTGGCGACCTGCGTGTACGCGGTCTACGACCCGGTCACCCGGCGCTGCACCTTCGCCAACGCGGGCCACCTCCCGCCCGCCGTGGTCGAACCGGGCGAGGCCGCCCTGCTGCTCGACGTGCCGCCCGGCATGCCGCTCGGCGTCGGCGGCGAACCCTTCGAGGAGGTCGAGGTCGAACTGAAGGAGGGCTCGCTGCTCGCCCTCTACACGGACGGGCTCGTCGAGTCCCGCGACCACCCCCTCGACGAAGGCCTCGAAGCCCTGCGCGCCGCGCTCGTCGAGCCGGAACGGCCGATCGAGGACGTCTGCGACCACGTGCTGAGCACCCTGGAAACCGGGCACGGCGAGGACGACATCGCCCTGCTGGTGGCCCGTATCCAGGGACTGCCGGCCGACGCGGTCGGCGACTGGCGGCTGCCCCGCGAACCCCGTTCCGTGGGCCGGGCCCGCGAACTGGCCCGCGGCCGGCTGCTCGACTGGGGCCTGGACGACCTGGTGGACACCACCGAACTGCTGGTCAGCGAGCTGGTCACCAACGCCCTGCGGTACGGGGAGGGCGAGATAAGGCTCAGACTGCTGCGCGATCGCACCCTCGTCTGCGAGGTGTGGGACGCCGGACTCGTCCAGCCGCGGCGGCGGCGGGCCCGCGACACCGACGAGGGCGGGCGCGGGCTCCAGCTGGTCGGGCTGCTGAGCGTGGCCTGGGGGTCCAGGCGGACCCCGCGTGGCAAGACCGTCTGGTTCGAGCTGGCCCTGCCCGACGGGGTGCCGGCCGCCGAACTCTCCGTGGAGCAGCTGCTGAGCATGTACTGACCGGCCGCCGGGCGGTCCCGGGCCGACAGGTCTCAGGCCGACTTCAGCGCGGCCGGCCGGGCATCGATCTCGGCGCTGTCGCCCAGGCTGTCCAACTGCTCGAACCGGGCGTCCATGGGGTCTCTCCGGGGATCCCGGTGGATGGAGCGACACCGCGGATGAAGCCTCGGGGCGGGTCCGCGGCCGGCTCAGAAACGGCCGCCGCCACCGCGCCGGCCCCGTGTGCCGCCGCCGCCGAAGCTGCCCGGACCGGCGGCCCCGCCGTGCCCCCCGCCGCCGAACCCCCCGCCGTGGACGCCGCCGCCGCGCCCGCCGCCGCCGCCCAGGAGGCCGCCGAGGATGATGCCACCGAGCACCGCGCCGCCGACCCCGCCGCCCGTTCCCCGCGCACCGCCCGGACCGTTCCGGTTCCCGTACGCGCGCACATCCAGTTCGGCCAGGCTCCGGGCCTGCCCGGCCAGCGAATCCGCCTGCTGCGCCTCGGCCAGCGCCCCCTGCGCATCCTTCGACCCGGCCAGCTCGCGCGACCGGTCGAGACGCCGCTGGGCCTCCGCCAGCCGGGTCCGGGCCTGGCTGCCCACAGCTCCCCGGTTCGTGGTGATGAAGTCGGCCGCCGCCGTGATCGCCGAACGTGCCGTGAGCACCGCCCCGTCCAGCAGGGAGAGGGCCCGCCGGTCGCCCTGATCCCGTTCGCGGACACCGGCCAGCGCCGCGTCGAGCGCCGCGTCCGCCTCCTCCACCCTGCGCAGCGCGTCGATCGGGTCGTACGGCCCGGCCAGCATCCGGGCCCGCACATCGTCGAGCACCGACTTCGCGCGGGCGATCCGGCCCCGCAGACCGGCGGTCGGCCCACCGTCCCCGGCGCCTTCGAGCAGCCCGCCCGCATCGGCCAGATCGGTCTCCGTCCCGGTGAGGGCGGCGGGCAGCCGCCCCGCCGCCTCCGCGAGTTCCCGGCTCCGCCGCTCCACCGCGTCGACGAGGGTGGTCGCCTGGTCGACGGCGCCCTCGGTGGCCCGGATGTACACCGCTGCCGCGGAGTTGCTGGTGCTGTCCACCGACTGCCGGCCCCGGTTGAGGCTCGACGTGGCGAAGACGAGCCGGTCCTTGGCCTGCTCGATGTCGCCGGCGACGGCGGCGAAGGCCGATTCCGCGTACTCCTCGCGCATCGTGTTCAGGGTGGCCTGGGCCGCGGCGACCCGTCCGGCGAGCGCCCGGAACGCGGCCTCGGCCGTGGCCAGGGCCTGCGGGGCGTCCCGTTCCAGGGCTCGCAGCCGGTCGAAGTCCTCGGACACGGCGTCCAGCCGGGCGCCCGCGTCCGCGCAGCGGCCGATGATCTCGTCCAGCATCCGGCGCCTGGTCGCCTCGTCCTCGTAAATGGAGTCGTCCAGGCGCTGACGCAGCCGGAACGCCGCAGTCAGCTCGCCCTTCGCATCGCCGACGGCCTCCGTGAACGGGGCCGCCGCCTCCTCGCCGAACTGGGCGGTGGCGAAACCCAGTTCCTCCTCGCTGGTGCGGACCGCGTCGTCGGTGTCCACCAGCGCCTCCTTCGCGCGCGCGTCCAGCTCAGGCAGCGGCTCCGGCGGCTGCGGCGACCCGTCCGGTCCGGTGGAGGCGGGGCCCCAGCCCTTCGCGCCGGGCGTGGTGCGGGTCGTGGTGCGCCGCCTGCGCCGGGTGTACGCGTAGCCGGCCAGCGCCGCCGCCCCGCCGACGACGACCACCGGGAGGATCAGGTCAGCGGTGCTGGTCCCGCCGGATTCACCGGTTGCGGGGTCGGCGGCGCCGGGGGTGGGCACGGGCTTTCCGGCCAGTACGGCGGAGTACCCGTTCGCCGCGCCGATCGCCGCGCCGGCCCGGTCGTGCTCCCTGAGCGCGGGCTCGATCGCGGTGCCCGCCATGTCCTGGAGCTGGGCGTCGGTGAGGCGGGAGCCCTGTTCGACGGTGTACCCGTACTGCCGGTCGTGGGTGGCGACGGCGAGCAGGACGTCGTCGCGGCCGAGGCCGTTGCGGTCGGCCGTGGCATCGGCCCAGCTCTGCGCGGACCGCCCGGAGAAGTCCCGTACGTACACGACGAAGAGCTGTACGCGACGGTCCGCGTACAGCCGGTCGAGTGCGGCCCGCACCTGGTCCCTGCGGTCCCCGAGCGCCCCCACCTTGTCGGTGATCCGCCCGTCCCGGGACAGCGTGACGGGATCGTCGGCGCGGGCGGTCGGAGCTGCGGGAAGGGCCGGTACTGCGGAAGAAGCCGGTACTGCGGGAAGGGCCGGCCAGCACACCGACATCAGCGCGGTGAGCAGGGCCCGGCCCGGTGCGGATATCCGGGTACGGCTCACGGGCGGAGTCACATTTGTGAGGTTATGTCCACCCTCTGTCACCCGCGACCCGGCGACCGGGGCCCGCCATCGGGGTCCGGGGGGTGCGTCATGATGCCCTCTACAGCGACGGCACACCGACACGCAGGGGGATACGGACGTGCTCACGGGGATCAAACGCGGAGCCGGGCGGATACGCGAACGGGCGGCCCGGTTCCGCTGGACCTGGCCCAGCAGGATCGCGCTGGGGGTGGTCCTGGCGATCGTGGTGCCGGTCCTCACCGCGGGCATCGCCCTGCGGCTCAACTACTCCGGCGACCCGGGCGACGGCACGCGCACCCGGGGCCGCGACGCCATCTGGCTCGGCCACGCCTGGGTCGACGGGCGCAAGGACGAGGCCGACCTCGCCGCGTTCGCCGACCGGATCGAGGGGACGGGGATCAAGGACCTGTACGTCCACGCCGGGCCGCTGGAGCACGACGGCACCCTGCCCGCCGACCGCCACCCCCGGGCCCGGTGGCTGATCGACGCCGTGCACCGCACCCTGCCCGGCATCCGGGTCCAGGCCTGGCTCGGCGACGTGCTGGCCACCGAGGGGCCCGACGGGCTGCGCCTGGAGCGGGCCGCGTCCCGTACCGCCGTGGTCGCCTCGGCCCGGCAGATCCTGGACGCCGGGTTCGACGGCGTCCACTTCGACCTGGAGCCGCTGCACTCCGGCGACCGCCACTACCTCTCGCTCCTGGACGACCTGCGCGCGCTCACGAGGCCGCGCAAGGCACAGCTGTCGGTCGCCGCCCACCAGATCGACCCGCTGCCCTCGGCGCACCGGGTGCTCGGTGTGGTCAGCGGCGGCAGCCAGAAGTGGTGGTCGCAGAAGTTCTTCGGCCAGGTCGCGCGCCGGGTCGACCAGATCGCCGTCATGTCGTACGACACCTGGATGCCCCTGGAGGGGCTGTTCGGCGGCTTTGTCGCCCAGCAGACGGCGCTCGCCCTCGAAGTGACGCCGAAGGACACCGATCTGCTGATGGGGCTGCCGTTCTTCCACGAGGACGACCTCGGACACCACGAGTCGGCCGAGACGGTCGAGGCCGCGGTCCGGGGCACCCGGCTGGGCCTGGGGCGCACCGACCGCGGCCGTGAACGGTTCGGGGTCGCGCTCTACGTCGACTTCGCCGCGCGGGAGGGCGACTGGTCGGCGTACCGCGCGGGCTGGAACCGAGCGGACCCGAGTCGACCGGATCCGAGCTGAGCGACGGCGTACCGGGCCGGGGCCGGGCCCCGAGCTCTCCGCCCCGGACCGGTACGCCGCCACGTTTCGAGGCGGTTCGGACCGCTTGGACGGCTCAGATGGAGAACCGCTCCTTGGCGAGCAGCGGCCGCACCTTCGACTGGAACCGCCGGTGCGGAAAGGCCGTTGCAGCAGACCGGGGCGGATCGCCTGGGCCAGCGCCGCGGCGATCATGCCCTGGTCGAGTGCGAGCAGGTAATCGCTGACCCGGCCGGTGCCGACGTTGACGGAGTCCCGGAAGCCGTACCCGGCGTGGTAGGCGCCGAAGTCGCGGTCGAGCGCGCGCAGGTTGGCGATCGCCTCGTCCGGCGCGTACGGCAGCGCGAGGAAGGAGGCGTGCGGGGTGACCACACCGTTGGTGAACGCCGAGGCGGGCGGCAGCGGTTCGCCGTCCTCGGTGTATGTACGGTCGGTGTTGGAGGCGTAGCCGTCGACCTGCATGCCGATCGCGTCGACGCCGTACTCCTGGTAGCCGCCCTCGGGGATGTTGGCGGGGGAGAAGCCCCAGTACCCGTACCCCGCCTCCTCCGTCCCGTGCTCGATCTGGCTGCGGACGTAGCGGCGGTGGTTGAGGCCCCAGGACCTCGGCGACCACTCCGCCTCCGGCACGAACAGCGGCACCATCAGGGCCTCGAACATCGACCCGCCCCAGGTGGGCACGATCTTCCGGCCGCGATGGGTGTAGTGCCCCTGCCAGACCCGTACGCCGTCCATGGCGACGTAACTGCCCTGCGGGTACTGCTCCTGCCCGTGCTCGGGCAGCATCGTGCGCAGCAGGTGCCAGTAGTGGTCGGCGGGCAGCGAGCCGTCCGCGATGCCCAGGTAACTGGCCATCCGCGGCTCGGTGTTGAGCGCGCCGTAGTGGTGCCCGGTGGGCTCCTCGGTGTCGGTCCAGAACCCGCCGCGCAGTTGGCCGGGGCCGGCGACCGGGTCGGCCGGATCGTACGGCGTGTAGTAGTACGACCAGTCGGCGGTCGCCAGGATGCGGGCGATACGGGGGCGCAGCGCGGGCGCGGCGTCGGCGGCGATGCGCAGTCCGGTGACCAGCCAGGCGTTGTCGACGGAGGAGAGGAACGGGCGGACCGGGTCACCGGTTCCGGGCCACTCGGTGAGGACCGAACCGTCGTGCGCGTCGTACCAGTTGAGCCAGAAGCCGTGGTGGCGTTCCAGCCTCTCGACGGCCCGCACGGTGTGCTCCAGCCGTCGGCGCATCGTGTCGTCGTCGATCACCCCGAGCCCGGCGGCGGCCACCGTCGACCACAGGCCGCAGCCGATGTTGGTGGGGGAGGTCTGACGCGACTGGACGGGGGCGCCGGGCCTGCTGACATCGATCTTGTCGACGGCGAGACCGAAGTCGGTCGTCATGGCCTCGATCGACCGGTACGTGTCGCAAAACCAGCGCAGCAGCAGCGGTGCGTGCGAGCCGCGCACGGGCCGGTCGGCGGCGCCCGCCGGGGGCGCGGCCACGGTTCCCAGCGACAGGGCGGCGGCCCCTGTTCCCGCTGCGGTGAGAAACGTACGACGGTTCATCAGAACCCCTCGAAGAAGAGCCACCGACTGTGGGCGGTGGGCGGATTTCGTTCGTCGGTCGTGATCGCGGGCGCGGGGCGCGCCGCCTCGTACGGCACCGGCGTGCGCCGCCGCTCGTGAGCAGGGCAGGACACGAGCGGCGCCGTACGCGGGCACAGGGCCCGAAAGGCCCTGCTGTACGGGAACCGGCGTCCGTCAGGAGCCGCCGGTTCCCGTACGGGCGGGAGCCGTCAGGTGGCTCCCGGTCGGGGGGAGCCGACATCGGTCGGCTCGGGTGGCCGACGTCAGTCGGCGATGCGCGGCAGGGCGCGGGTGCGGCCCATCTCGCCCAGCCAGACGGCGGACGGCTTGGGCAGCCGCTCGAAGGTCTCCGGGTTCCAGCCGATCAGGCCGAAGGTGGGCTTGTAGGAGCCCCACTCGTAGTTGTCGAGCGCGCTCCAGGCCAGGTAGCCCTGGATGTTCAGACCGTCCTGGATCGCGGAGGCGACCTCGTTCAGGGCACCGGTGTAGTAGTCGACGCGGCGGCTGTCGTCGTCGGTGGCGATGCCGTTCTCGGTGACGATCAGCGGGATGCCGTTGCCCAGGACCTCGGCGGTGTGACGCAGCGCGTAGCCGACGGCGGACGGGTAGTACTCCCACTGCGTGAGGGTGCGCTCGACGCCCTCGGCGGTGGGTATCGGGCCGTCGGTGCCGATCCTGGTCCGGGTGTAGGACTGCACACCGATCCAGTCGTCGCCGCGGGCGGCCTCGATGAAGACGTCCTCACGGGGGTGACGGTAGGCCGCGGTGACCTCCTCGGCGCCGGGCAGGGCCTGGTAGACCTGGTTGGCGATGGTCCAGCCGACCTGGATGTCCGGGTTGATCGCCCGGACCTCCTTGACGGCCGCGTGGTGCGCGGCGATGACGGCCTCGGTGGTCTCGTCGTCGGGGGTCGGCAGCCCGGCCGGCGGGAAGCTGTTGTCGCCCCGCTTGGCCTGGCCGGCCATGACGGCGATCATGTTCGGCTCGTTGATGGTGCAGACGTGGCCGACGCCCTCGGCGATCACCGGCGCGCAGGCCGCGACGTAACGCGCGAAGAGCTCGGTCGCGCCCTCGGCGGTCCAGCCGCCGCGCGCCTCGAACCACTGCGGCACGGTGAAGTGGTGCAGGGTGATCATGGGGCGCAGGCCGCGCTCGATGGCGCCCTCGACCATGCGGCGGTAGTGGGCGAGTTCGGCCCGGGAGAACCGGCCCTCGGCCGGCTCGATGCGCGCCCACTCGATGGAGAACCGGTAGTCGGTGAAGCCCAGACCGGCCAGCACGTCCATGTCCTCGTGCCAGCGGTGGTAGCTGTCGCAGGCGTCCAGGCTGGGCTCCTGGATGTGGGTGCCCGCGGCGTGCTCCTTGACCCACCAGTCGCTGTTGGTGTTGTTGCCCTCGATCTGGTGGGCGGCCGTGGAGGCGCCCCACAGGAAGTTTTCGGGGAACGGGACCTGGGTGTGCGTCATCGCAAACTGTCTCTCTGGTGATGAAGGGGTGTGGCCGACGGGGTGTGGGGCCGTGGCCTCGTACGTTTCGGCGGGGCTGCCGGGGCCGGCCCTACTTCATGCCGGCGGTGGCGATGCCCTGGGTGAAGTGCCGCTGGAGCGCGATGAAAAGGATCACGACGGGCAGGACGACCAGCAGGGAGCCGGCCATCAGCATGCCGTT
Organism: Streptomyces sp. NPDC102437; assembly: GCF_044765565.1. Classification (NCBI taxonomy): domain Bacteria; kingdom Bacillati; phylum Actinomycetota; class Actinomycetes; order Kitasatosporales; family Streptomycetaceae; genus Streptomyces; species Streptomyces sp. NPDC102437. The sequence goes on from NZ_JBIWKI010000010.1 coordinate 12,722, forward strand.
GGAGCCGCCCGCCTTGTTGGGGTCGGTGGCGAAGGTGGCCAGGGCGACCGGCAGGGTGTATTTGTCGGGGTCGTTGGTCGCGATGAGCGGCCAGACGAAGTTGTTCCAGGAGCCCAGGAACGTGAAGATCGAGAGCGTCGCCAGTGCGGGCTTCACCAGCGGCATCACGATGCGCCAGAAGATGTACCACTCGCCGGCGCCGTCCATCCGGGCCGCTTCCAGCAGCTCGTCCGGGATCGACTGCATGAACTGCCGCATCAGGAAGACCCCGAAGGCCCCGGCGGCGAACGGCAGCACCAGACCGGCGTACGAGTCGATCAGATGCAACTTGCTCATCAGCACGAACAGCGGCAGCAGCATCAGGTTGCCGGGCACCATCAGGGCGCCGAGAACCAGGCCGAAGATCTTGTTGCGGCCGGCGAAGTTCAGCTTGGCCAGGGCGTACCCGAGCATCGAGCAGAAAACCAGGTTCGAGACGGTGACCAGCACCGCCACGATCACCGAGTTCATGAAGTACAGCGGCAGATCGAGCTTGTCGAGCAGCTCCCGGAAGTTCTCCAGGGTCCACTCGGTCGGGATCCACACGGGCGGGCTGGCCGTCAGTTCCTGCTGCGTCTTGAAGGCCGAGAGGGCCATCCACAGGAACGGCGCCGACATGATCAGCAGGCCGACCGACAGCAGGACGTAGACGAGGACGCGCCGCGGGTTGCGGGCCTTCTTCACCTTGGACGGCGGCGTGTCGCCGGGCTGCTCGGACGGCGCCGTCGAGACGGCGCCCGGTGCACTGGTGGCGCTCATTTCGTGTTGTCCTTCAGCAGTCGGAGCTGGAGCACCGTGATGCCCATGATCACCACGAAGAGGACATACGCCATGGCGCTCGCATAGCCCATGTGGAAGAAGTTGAAGCCCTCGCGGTACATGTTCAGCGAGACGGTGAGCGTGGAGTCCGAGGGACCGCCCTGGGTCATCACGAACGGCTCCTCGAAGACGTTGAGGTAACCGATGGTCGTGATCACCGTGGCGTAGAGCAGCGTGGGTCGCAGCAGCGGCACGGTGATGCCCTTGAACTCCTGCCAGACCCCGGCGCCGTCCAGCCGCGCCGCCTCCCGCACCTCGGTGGGGATGGCCTGCAGACCGGCGATGAAGAGCACCATGACCGTGCCGAGGTTGCGCCAGACCGCCATCGCGATCATCGACGGCATGGCGAGCGTCTCGGAGCCCAGGAAGTCGGGCGAGGTGAGGCCCACTTCGGAGAAGAGCCCCGCGACGAGCCCGTCGCTCGGGTCGAGCACGAACCGCCAGACCACGGCGACCGCGACGATGGTGGTGACCACCGGGGCGTAGAAGCCGACGCGGAAGAAGGTCCGCGCCCGGTCGATGCCGTTGTTCAGCAGTACGGCGACGACCAGTCCGAGGCCGATCGTCAGCGGGACGCCGATCACCACGAAGTACGCCGTGTTGAAGAGCGACTTGAGGAACTTGTCGTCGCTGAACAGCTTGACGTAGTTCTCGAAGCCGATGAAGTTCGCGTCCAGCGGGTGCGTCACATTGCGCAGCCCGAAGTCGGTGAAGCTCATCACCAGCGTGGCGACGATCGGGAACGCCATGAAGACGAGGAAGAGGACGAGGAAGGGGGTGGAGAACAGCCAGCCGGCCGCGTTCTGCACGCCCATCGACCTTCTTCTGCCCCGTCGGCCCGCGGACCCGGTGGCCGGGGACCCGGAGGCCCCCGGCCCGGCCTGCGCCTTGGCCGACTCCGCGGCCTTTGCGGTCATGGTGCGCATGACTCCTACTTCGTCCGGCCTTCGATTACTTCAGAAGGCCTTCGATTTGGGACTGGGCCGTCTTGAGCGCGTCCTCGGCGGACGCCTTGCCCTGGGTGACCTTGGCGATGGCCTGGTCGACCTTGTCGGTGATCTCCGTCCAGTTGGACAGGGACGGGGACGACTTGGCGGTGTCCATCTGCTTCTTGAACACCTGGAGGTCGGTGTCGTCGGCGAGGTCGCCGGAGGTCCACGCGGAGGTGTTGGCCGGCAGGTCCTTGGTGCGCTTGTACCAGTCGGCCTGGCCCTTGGTGTCCGTCAGGTACTTGATGAACTCGGTGGCGGCGGCCTTGTGCTCGCTGTCCTTGGAGATCACCAGGGAGGAGCCGCCGGCCATGGAGGCGGAGGTCTTGTCGGCGGGCACGTTGGCCACCGCCCACTTGCCCTTGATCTGCGGCTGGCCCTCGTTCAGCAGGGTGACGTGCCAGGGGCCGCCGAAGAACATCGGGACGCGGCCGTTGCCGAAGTCCTTCACGACGTCGTAGCCGGGCTGCACGGACTTGTTGGAGAGCCCCTTGTCGAAGTACGAGCCGTACTCCTTGAGCGCCTTGACGGCCTCGGGGCTGTCGATGACGGCCTCGCCCTTGTCGTTGACGATCTCGCCGCCGGCCGAGTACAGGAAGGAGTAGAAGTTCTGCACCGTGTCCAGGCCGCTGGGCTGGATGGACAGGCCCCACTTGGTCCCGGCCTTCTTCTGGTAGGCCGAGGCGAGGTCCTGCATCTCCTTCCAGTTGCTCGGAGCCTTGGTGACGCCGGCCTTCTCGGCCAGGTCGGTGCGGTAGTAGAGGACGCGGGTGTCGACGTACCACGGCACGCCGTACGCCTGGCCGTCCACCTCGCCCTGCTTCCAGCCGGACTGGAAGAAGTCCTTCTCATTGAAGGTCTTGGTGTCCACCGGCTCCAGCACACCGAGCTCGGCGAACTCGCCCATGTAGCTGCCGCCCATCTGCGCCACGTCCGGCAGGGTGCCGGCGGCGGCCGCTGAGACCAGCTTCTGGTGGGCGACGTCCCAGCCGACCGGAGTCACCTTGATGGTGATGTTCGGGTTGGCCTTCTCGTAGACCTTGGCCACATCCGCGAGCTTCTCGCCCTCGGCCCCCATGGCCCAGACGGTGAGCGTCTGCTTCTTGTCCGCGGCGACGTCGTCGCCGGAGCTGCCGCAAGCGGTCAGGCCGAACGTGAGCGCGCCGGCGACAGCGATACCGATCGAGGCGTTTCTGGCGGTGCGAGGCATGGAGGGCTCCTCCTTGAGCAATCCTGATGTATGCGCTGCCTGTAAGCGCATACATCACTCTGCGGCAGACGTTCCGGAATCCGCAAGAGGGTGCTAGGTCACACTCGTGCAACGTGCTGGACATCTGAATGTTCAACTTGCACGGTAAGTATGCCAATTGTGAAATTGGGGACGATGTGACCGATTTCGCTACGGGGCAGCCCTTGGCTGCCCGGATGGTGATCAAGGGCTGTGTCGCCGGGGCCGGGCCCGTTACGGTCGTGTTCATGGCTTCGTTCGAACATGACTTCCCCTTCGATCCGGCATACGGCTACACGCTCCAGGACCTGCTGCGCGTCCCCGCTCCCGCCGCTCCGGACGATTTCGACGCCTTCTGGCGCGACCGCTACCAGGAGGCCCTCAAGGTCGCCACGGAGCCGGAGCTCGGCCCGGTGGAGGAGGAGCGCGCCGGGGTGCGGATCCACGGCGTGACGTACACCTCGGTGGGCGGGGTGCGTATCGGCGGCTGGGTGGCGCTGCCGGCCGAGGGGGCCGCGGAGTACGGATTCGTCATCGGACACGGCTACGGCGGCCGGGACCAGCCGGGCCCCGACGTGCCGCTGCCGCTGCCCCGGGCCGCGGCGATCCTGCCGTGCGTACGGGGCATGGCGACGCGTGGCGTGCACCCTGGCATCCCGGGCGTTTCCAGTGCGCACGTGCTGCACGGCATCGCCTCGCGCGACACGTATGTCATCGGCGACTGCGTGTCGGACCTGTGGTGCGCGGCGTCGGCGCTGCACGAACTGGTGCCGGAGCTGGCGCCGGAGGAGGGCGGCCCCGGGCTCGGCTACCTCGGGGAGAGCTTCGGCGGCGGGCTGGGCGCACTCGCGCTGCCCTGGGACGACCGCTTCGGCGCCGCGCAGTTGACGGTGCCGACATTCGGCAACCACCCCTTGCGGCTCACCCTGCAGTGCATCGGCAGCGGCGAGTCGGTGCGGGCCCACCACCGTGACCACCCCGAGGTCACCGAGGTGCTGTCGTACTTCGACGCCGCCACGGCCGCGACGCGGCTGGAGCTGCCCACCCTGGTGGCCGCGGCGCTCTTCGACCCCTCGGTGCCGCCGCCGGGGCAGTTCGCCGTGCACAACGCGCTGGCCGGCGAGCACGAGCTGCATGTGCTGGACGCGGGGCACTTCGAGTACGAGGGCACGGCGGCCGAGGTGGCGGAGCTCAGGGCGGCCCGGCAGCGGTTCTTCGGGGAGCGGTCGGGCCGGGCCCGATAGCCGGTACGGGGGCCGGCCCGCTCGGGCCGGCCTTCGTCAGCCGCAGCCGCAGCTGGCGCGGTGGATCAGCGACACCGGGAGCATCAGCGACACCGGCTCGCTGCCGCTGTCGCCCAGCCGCTGGACCAGCAACTCGACGGCCTGTTCGCCGAGTTGGCGGATCGGCTGGCGTACGGTCGTCAGCGGCGGCCGGACGATCCGGCTCAGTGGAATCCCGTCGAAGCCGGTCACCGCGATGTCCTCGGGCACCCGCACCCCGCGTCGCTCCAGCGCCCGCAGCGCACCCACCGCCATCTGGTCGTTGGCGAAGAGCACCCCCTGCGGCCGTTCGCCGCCCCGGTCCAGCAGCGCCTCCGCCGCCCGCGCGCCCTCGGCCTGCGTCATCATCTCGGCCCGCAGATCGGGCGCGTCCGGCACCGGCAGCCCGGCGTCGCGGCACGCCTGCTGGAAACCGAGGAACCGCGCCTCGGCGTCCGGCGACCCGACCTCGCCGCCGACGAAGGCGAGCCTGCGCAGCCCGTGGTCCTCGATCAGGTGGCGGGCCAGTTCGCGCTCGCCGTCGGCGTTCGCGACGACGATGTGGTCGAGATGGTCGATCTCGCGGGGGCCGGCGATCATCACCACCGGAAGCCGGCGCGATATCACTTCGAGGTCCTCGGTCGGCACGGTCTGCGCCAGCACGGCGAAACCGTCGACCCGCCCCGCGACCTTCGCGACGAGGCTCTCCGGCCCGCCCTCCAGCGAGGCGGCGATCAGCAGCGCGTAGCCGTGCCGCCGCGCCGCCCGCTCCATGCCGCGGATGATCTGGTCGGAGTAGAGCATCACCGCGTCGTCGGCGTCGCTGTCCGCCTCCGCGTCGGCCTCGGCGTCCGGGTCGGCGTAGTCGGGGAAGCAGAGGCCCAGCACCCCGGTGGTCCGGCTGGCCAGTCCGCGGGCGTTCCCGCTGGGTACGTAACCGAGCTGGCGGGCGGCTTCGAGTACCCGCTCACGGGTCTGGGCGCGTACCGAATCCGGGGTGCGGTAGACCCGCGAGACCGTGGCAATGGAGACGCCCGACCGCTCGGCGACGTCGTACACCGTGGGGGCGCTCACCAGACCGACCGTCCGCTTCTTGTTCCGTACCGAAGCACCTGCTGTTGCATGTACCGACCCTCTTCTGAAAGCGCATTCACCCTAGATCGCGGGCCGTGTGGCGGGCAAGGCCGCCCAGTCCATGCGGCTGACTCTCGGCGCGCTGGAGAGTCAGGGGCTCGTCGAGCGGGCACCCGATCCGGCGGACGGCCGCGAGTCGGTGATGTCGCTCACGGAGTCCGGGGCCGCGACGCTCGCCGAGGTCCGGGCCACCAAGCACGACTGGCTCACCAGGGCCGCGGCGGCCGAACTCGACGGCGCCGAGCGCCGCACCGTGGCCGAGGCCGTCGAGCTGATCGACCGGCTGACCGGGCACTGACCGAGGGCCGGCGCCGGCCGCGGCCGGCACGCCCCGCACCCGTACCCGTCGGAACCGAACGGTTCGCCCCACCACCCAGGGGCCGGCCGGTTTCTCGTTTCCCGGGGTCCGGCCGGCTCCCGTGCGCAGCGGCGACCGGAGCGCTCCGCCGCACGGGTGAGGTTTCGGTCCTTCGCGCCGTGTCTGCGCCGCCTCCCGCGCGAGGGCGCCTTCAGTGGGTGGACGTAATCAGTGTGATCAACTGCATATGCCACCAGAAACGCACAATCTGGCACACCCGCGGATGGGTGGGTCGGGCCGGCCCCGGAGGTATCAGCCATGTCCCACGTCGGCGTCCCGAGGGGGACGGCCCGAAAGCGCCGCTCCCTCGCGCTCCTCACGACAGGTGTGCTGACGCTCCCCGTGCTGGCCGGCTGCAGTTCCGGCGACAGCGGCGCGAGCGGTGCGACGGCTCCCCAGGACATCGCGATCGCCGCCCGGAACCTGGTCGCCGAGGGCGGGACGGTCAACTGGGCCGTCGACGCCCTGCCCACCACCCTCAACGCCTTCCAGGCGGATGCCGACAGCACCACCAGCCGGATCACCGGCGCGCTGCTGCCGACGCTCTTCCCGCTCGACGCCAAGGGCAGGCCGCAGCTGAACCCGGACTATCTGGAGTCCGCGAAGGTGGTCGAGACCGAGCCCAGGCAGGTGGTGCTCTACCGGCTCAACCAGCAGGCGGTGTGGAGCGACGGCCGGGAGATCGGGGCCTCCGACTTCGTCGCCCAGTGGCGGGCGCTGAGCGGCAGGGACACGGCGTTCTGGACCGCCCGCAACGCCGGGTACGAACGCATCGAGAAGATCGAGCGGGGCGCCGGCGACCTGGAGGTACGGGTCACCTTCGCCAAGCCGTACGCGGACTGGCGCTCGCTGTTCTCCCCGCTCTACCCGAAGGACGTGACCGGCTCCCCGGACGCCTTCAACGACGGGGCCCGGACCACCCTCAAGGCCACCGCGGGACCGTTCCGGCTGCGCGGTGTGGACAAGAAGACCGGCGAGGTGACGCTGGTCCGCAACCCGCGCTGGTGGGGGAGCCCGGTCAAGCTCGACTCGCTGGTCTTCCGGGCCGTGGCCCCGCAGAACCGGACCGAGGCCCTGGCCGCGCGCAAGGTCGACGTGGCCGACATCGACGCGGCGGCCGCCCACCGGATCGCGCAGGCGGCCGGTGGCAAGGGCGCCGACGGGAAGCCGCTCGCCCAGGGCCCCGTCGCGCAGGGGCCCGTCGCACAGGGCCCAGGCGCTCAGGAGGGCCCGGCCGCGGCCCTGCGTTCCTGGGCCGTCGTGCACGGCTCGGACGCCAAGGCGGCGGCCGCCGCGCTGGCCGCCAGGGAGAAGAACCGGGCCGCCGCCATGGCACACGCCACCGAGCAGGCCGGGCTGCGCGCCTACGCGGTGCGCAAGTCGCTGGAGCCCGCCTACACCCAGCTCGCGCTGAACGGCGAGTCCGGACCGCTCGCCGACGACCGGGTGCGGCGGGCGGTGGCCCGCGCGCTGAACCGTCAGGAGCTCGTCGACACCGTGCTGGGGCCGCTCGGCCTGCCCGCGCAGCCGCTCGGCAGCCACCTGGCGCTGGCCGGGCAGCCGGCGTACAAGGACAGCAGCGACGCACTCGGCGGCCAGGACACCGAGGAGGCACAGGCGCTGCTGGCCGACGCGGGCTGGACGCAGGAGGGCGCGGTCAAGAAGTCGGACGGCACCGAGGCGGGCAGCGAGGCGGGGAAGAAGGAGGCCGGGAAGAAGGACGCGGAAAAGAAGGACACGGAGAAGAAGGACGCGGGAAAGCAGGAGACGAAGGCGGGCGCCGCGGACGGCAAGCCAGGCGACGGCGCAGGCCGGCGCGAGCCCGATGCCGACGACGGCCTCCACAGCGTCGGCGACGGCGCCAAGCCCGGCGACGGCGACCCGGCGGGCGGCGCCACCCACGTACTCGCGCCCGCCCCCGCCGCCGCGTTCCACCGCTCCGCGCTGCTGCGCCAGGCCGGCCACCTCTCCGGGTCCGGCACGTCCGAGGACGTCCCCTCCGGGGTCGCCGCCCAGGACAAGCGGCCGGGCGGCGCCGCCGGCGCGTACGCACCCGCGGGCACCGCGGCCCCCGCCCGGGTGCCCGACGAACGCCGCGGTCCGCTCGGCAAGGACGGAAAGCCGCTGACCCTGCGCTTCGTCCTGCCGTCCGGTCCCGGGTCGGAGCCGCTGCGCAGCGTCGGGGACAAGATCTCGGCGATGCTCGAAGCGGTCGGCATCCGTACGGCGATCACCAAGGTCTCCGACGAGAGCTACTTCAAGGACCACGTCGCCTCCGGCGACTACGACCTGGCCCTGTACTCCTGGCCCGCGACCGCCTACCCGGCCACCGACGACCGCCCGATCTTCGCCAAGCCGGTGCCCGCCACCGACGGCTCGCTGCTGGTCGAGCAGAACTACACCCGTGTCGGTACCGACCACATCGACCAGCTCTTCGACCAGGCGCTCTCGGAGCTGGACGAAGACACCGCCCAGGACCTGATGAAGCAGGCCGACGCCCGGATCTGGGCCGCCGCCGGATCGATTCCGCTCTACCAGCGCCCGCAGCTGGTGGCGACGGACAGGAGGCTGGCGAACGTCGGCGCCTTCGGCTTCGGGGCACCCCACTACCAGGACATCGGTTTCAAGAAGCCGCAGGCGGCCGGAGCCCCGGCGAACAAGAAGAAGTAGCAGGTCAGGAGAGGACCCTAAGCTCAGAACTGGCTCAAATCCCTTGCCCGCGGGCTTGCCCTGCGGGCAAGGTCGTCGCTACCCGTTGACCCGGGTGGCCGTTCGATCCCCCCACCTCTGAGACCCCCACCCCGGAGCCCCACTCCAGCCTCTCGGAGATTCCGCTTCGGAGCCCCACCTCCGAAGCCGCGACGTCCCGCGTCCGCCTCCGCAGTCTCCGCCCGCAGGGCCGTGGTCATGACACCCGGTGAACTCCTCCGGAAGAACCGGCCGCGCGGGCGCGAACGCGAGGCGGACGCGGGCTTTCGCCCTCGTAGCCGTACGTGTTCCCACTCGGTGGCTCCGCCGTCCACACCTGCCCGGCCGGCCGGGCGCGGGCCCGTCCCGGGGCCGGTAAAACTCGCCCGGGAAGCCGCGGCGGCGCCAGCCCCGTACCATTGGACGAGCCGTGGCGTGTCCGCCCGGCGGGCGTACGAGGACTTGAGACCGACTTAGACGCCTGATCCCACGATCCGAGAGAAGCGCAAGCCACCCATGCCCACGCGCCACGACATCCGTAACGTAGCCATCGTCGCCCACGTCGACCACGGCAAGACCACGCTGGTCGACGCCATGCTCAAGCAGGCCGGCGCCTTCGCCGCGCACGCCGCCGAGCACCTCGACGACCGCATGATGGACTCGAACGACCTGGAGCGTGAGAAGGGCATCACGATCCTCGCCAAGAACACGGCGGTGAAGTATCACCCCAAGGACGGCGGGGACCCGATCACGATCAACATCATCGACACCCCCGGCCACGCCGACTTCGGCGGCGAGGTCGAGCGCGGCCTGTCGATGGTCGACGCGGTCGTGCTGCTGGTCGACGCCTCCGAGGGCCCGCTCCCGCAGACCCGCTTCGTGCTGCGCAAGGCGCTCTCCGCGAAGATGCCGGTCATCCTCTGCATCAACAAGACCGACCGCCCGGACTCCCGGATCGCCGAGGTCGTCGACGAGACGTACGACCTCTTCCTGGACCTGGACGCGGACGAGGACCAGATCGAGTTCCCGATCGTCTACGCCTGCGCCCGTGACGGCGTCGCCTCGCTGACCAAGCCGGAGGACGGCACCGTCCCCGCGGACAGCGACAACCTGGAGCCGTTCTTCTCCACGATCCTGGCGCACGTCCCGGCCCCGGAGTACGACGAGGACGCCCCGCTCCAGGCCCACGTCACCAACCTGGACGCCGACAACTTCCTCGGCCGTATCGCGCTCTGCCGCGTCGAGCAGGGCGAGCTGCGCAAGGGCCAGACCGTCACCTGGATCAAGCGCGACGGCACGATGTCCAACGTCCGCATCACCGAGCTCCTGATGACCGAGGCGCTCACCCGCAAGCCGGCCGAGGTGGCGGGCCCCGGTGACATCTGCGCCATCGCCGGTATCCCGGACATCATGATCGGCGAGACCCTGGCCGACCCCGAGAACCCGATCGCGCTGCCACTGATCACGGTCGACGAGCCGGCCATCTCGATGACCATCGGCACCAACACCTCGCCGCTGGTCGGCAAGGGCGGCAAGGGCCACAAGGTCACCGCCCGCCAGGTGAAGGACCGCCTGGACCGCGAGCTGATCGGTAACGTCTCGCTCCGCGTCCTGGACACCGAGCGCCCCGACGCCTGGGAGGTCCAGGGCCGCGGTGAGCTCGCGCTGGCCATCCTCGTCGAGCAGATGCGCCGTGAGGGCTTCGAGCTCACGGTCGGCAAGCCGGAGGTCGTCACCAAGCAGGTCGACGGCAAGACCCACGAGCCGATCGAGCGCATGACGATCGACTCCCCCGAGGAGCACCTCGGCGCGATCACCCAGCTGATGGCGACCCGCAAGGGCCGCATGGAGACGATGACGAACCACGGTTCGGGCTGGGTCCGCATGGAGTGGATCGTTCCGTCCCGCGGCCTCATCGGCTTCCGTACGGAGTTCCTGACGCAGACCCGCGGCACGGGCATCGCGCACTCCATCTTCGAGGGCCACGAGCCGTGGTTCGGCGAGCTGCGCACCCGTCACAACGGCTCGCTGGTCGCCGACCGCGCGGGCTCCGTGACGCCGTTCGCCATGGTCAACCTCCAGGAGCGCGGTGTCATCTTCACCGAGGCCGGCACCGAGGTCTACGAGGGCATGATCGTCGGCGAGAACTCGCGCGCCGACGACATGGACGTGAACATCACCAAGGAGAAGAAGCTCACCAACATGCGTGCGGCTTCCGCCGACACCACGGAGAACGTGGTGCCGGCCCGCAAGCTCTCGCTGGAGCAGTCCCTGGAGTTCTGCCGCGAGGACGAGTGCATCGAGGTGACCCCGGAGACGGTCCGTATCCGCAAGGTCGTCCTCGACCAGAAGGAGCGCGGCCGCGCCGCGTCGCGCGCCAAGCGCTGATCCGACACCGGCGCCGGGCGCGCCGGTAGGTACAACGGGGCCCGGCCTTCCGTCAGTTGACGGGGGGCCGGGCCCCGTTGTGCGATGGCCCGGCGGGGCTCCCGGGCGTATCCGTGTGCATCAGCAACCAGCCGGAACCGGAAAGGTACTTCCGGGTAGGCCCATCACGCCGTTGTCCAGGGGTTTTCTTCGGCCATCCGTCCGCATATCGATCGTCGCTCTCCGAAAGCTGCGTTAACGGTCCGTTTCGAGCGTGTCTGTCTGGGATCGCTTTGTCCGGATTTCGGTCATTCGCGATTCCTTGATGTTGTCAAAACGAGACCCCTTAAGTGTGGTTTACAGCCCGGACGTACTTAATAGTTGGCTCCATTGAGCTCGGGTCAATGGGTCACGCACTGTGGGGAGTGCCGACTCACGAGCACACTAGGGGCACTGAAACGATCACCGTCAGGGGTGTCGGTGTATCAACTCCAGTGCCCTTCTTGTAGTCAAAAGTGGACTCATGAGGAGGAAACCCATGCGTGGTGCCAAGAGCGCCAAGTGGGTCGCGGGAGCGGCCATCATCGCCCTGGCCGCGACCGCCTGTGGTGGTAGCGACAGCGGTAGCGACGACAGCATGAGCTCGGGCAAGGCGGACCCGAACGGGATCCTGACCGCCCAGCTGAGCGAGCCGCAGAACCCGCTCCAGCCGGCGAACGCCAAGGAGAGCCAGGGCAGCCGTGTCCTGCGCACGATCTTCTCCGGCCTGGTCGACTACGAGCCCGGCACCGGCAAGCTCGAGTACATCAACGCCGAGTCCGTGACGCCCAACGCGGACTCGTCCGTGTGGACCGTCAAGCTCAAGCCGGGCTGGAAGTTCCACGACGGCACCACGGTCACCTCCAAGTCCTTCGTGGACTCCTGGAACTGGTCGGCCAACGTCAAGAACAACCAGACCAACTCCAGCTGGTTCCAGGACATCAAGGGCTACGAGGACGTCCACCCCGAGAAGGGTGCTCCGAAGGCCGACAAGATGTCCGGTCTGAAGATCATTGACGAAAACACCTTCACGATCAGCCTGACCGGCTCGGTCTCGTACTTCGCGTACAAGCTCGGCTACGACGTCTGGGCGCCGCTGCCCGAGTCCTTCTTCAAGGACCCGGCCGCCGCCGGCCAGAAGCCGATCGGCAACGGCCCCTACAAGTTCGTCTCGTGGGACCACAAGAAGCTGATCAAGGTCCGGAAGTTCGACGGTTACCAGGGCCCGAACAAGGCCAAGAACGGTGGCATCGACTTCAAGAACTACACCACCGCCGACGCCGCCTACTCGGACCTGCGGTCGAACAACCTCGACTGGATCGAGGCCATCCCGGTCACCTCGCTGACCAGCTACAAGCAGGACCTCGGCGACCGTGCCATCGACGCCGAGTACTCCGCGGTGCAGTCGATCGTCCCGGCGTTCTACACCAAGCAGTTCAAGGACATCAACCCCAAGGTCATCCAGGGTCTGTCCATGGCCATCGACCGTGACACGATCACCAAGACCGTGCTGCACGGCACCCGTACCCCGGCCGACTCGTTCGTCGCCCGCGGTGTGCTCGGCTACAAGGCCGGCGCCCTCGGTGACGTCACGAAGTACGACCCCGCCCAGGCGAAGAAGCTCATCAAGGAGGGTGGCGGCGTCCCGGGCAACAAGATCTCGATCCAGTTCAACGCCGACCAGTCCCACAAGCCGTGGGTCGACGCGGTCTGCAACAGCATCCGCAAGGCCGCCGGTGTCGAGTGCGTCGGTGACTCCAAGCCGGACTTCCAGGCGGACCTGAACGCCCGCGACAACAAGCAGGTCAAGTCCATGTACCGCGGTGGCTGGGTGCTCGACTACCCGGTCAACTCGAACTTCATGCGCGACCTGTACGGCACCACCGCCGCCGGTAACACCTCGGGCTACTCCAACAAGGAGTTCGACGCGCTCGCGGCGAAGGCCGACAAGGCGAAGACGCTCGACGAGACCGTCAAGATGTACCAGGACGCCGAGCAGCTCCTGAAGAACGACATGCCGGCCATCCCGCTGTGGTTCTACAAGAACAACTCGGGCCAGTCGGTCAACGTCTTCGGCAAGATTCCTTACGGCCAGGACGGTGACCCGATCTTCACCGACGTCCAGGTGAAGGCCAAGAAGTAACCATCGGGATCCGAAGGCCGGTTTCGCCGTCCCTCTTCCGGGGCGGCGGAACCGGCCCGTAGGCGTAGGCCCCGGGGCTCTCCCCCCACACCCCCGCGGCGGAGACCACTCTGACAAGGCCATCGCCGACCCCTCACGGCATGGAGGCATGATGGGGCGTTACGTCGCAAGGCGACTGCTCCAGATGATCCCGGTATTCATCGGGACCACTCTGATTATTTTCCTCATGGTCCACATCCTTCCTGGAGACCCAATCCGGGCGATGTGGGGAGACAAGGCGGCAGACCCCGCACAGGTCGCGTCGCTGCGCCATGAGTTCGGACTCGACCAGCCCCTGTGGAAGCAGTACGTCGACTACATGGGCAATCTCTTCCAGGGCGACTTCGGCAAGACCTTCGGTGGTCGCGAAGTCATCGACGAGATGTCCGAGTCCTTCCCGGTGACGCTGCGGCTGACCGCCGTGGCGATGCTCATCGAGATCATCGTCGGCATCGGGCTCGGCGCCTGGGCGGGCCTGCGGGCCGGCAAGGCCGCCGACACCGGCGTGCTGATCTTCACCCTGATCGTCATCTCGATCCCGGTGTTCGTGCTCGGCTTCCTCGCCCGCTTCGTCCTCGCGGACCAGCTCGGCTGGGTGGCCCCGAACGTTCAGGACTCCACGGACTACGCGCAGTTGTTCCTGCCGGGCTTCGTGCTCGCCATGCTCTCCATGGCGTACGTGGCACGGCTGACCCGCACCACCTTCGCGGAGAACCTGCGCGCCGACTACATGCGTACCGCCATGGCCAAGGGCCTGCCGCGGCGCCGCATCGTCGGTGTCCACCTGCTGCGCAACTCGCTGATCCCGGTCGTCACCTTCCTCGGCACGGACGTCGGCGGCTTCATCGGCGGCGCGGTCGTGACCGAGGGCATCTTCAACGTCCAGGGTGTCGGAAACCTGCTCTTCAAGGCGCTGCAGCAGCGCGAGGGCTCGACGATCGTCGGCGTTGTCACGGTCTTCGTCCTCGTCATCCTTGTGATCAACCTGCTCGTCGACCTGCTGTACGCGGTCCTGGACCCGAGGATCCGGTATGCCTGACGTCACCGAGACCAAGACCGAAGCGGCGGTGGACGCGGCTGCCGCTCCCGCGGCCGCGGATGGCAAGGGCAAGACCCAGGACAAGCCGCGCAGCCTCTGGGGCGACGCCTGGTTCGACCTGCGCCACCGCCCGATGTTCTGGATCTCCTCGATCCTGCTGCTGCTCCTGCTGATCGTCGCCGCGTTCCCCGGGCTGTTCACCGGTGCGGACCCGCGTGACGGCGACCTGACCAACCACTTCCTGACCAAGCCGGAGCTGGGGCACTTCTTCCAGCCCGACTGGTTCGGTTACGACGGTCAAGGACGCTCGATCTACGCGCGTGTCATCTACGGCACCCGCGCCTCGATCCTGGTCGGCGTCGGCGTCACCGCCGCGGTCACCGTGGTCGGCGGCCTGCTGGGCATGCTCGCCGGTTACTTCGGCGGCTGGCTCGACTCGATCATCTCCCGGGTCACCGACATCTTCTTCGGCATCCCGTTCCTGCTCGGTGCGATGGTCGTCCTGAACGCCTTCACCGACCGCAAGGTGTACGTGGTGATCCTGGCCCTGGCCTTCCTGGGCTGGACCTCGATCTGCCGTGTCATGCGTGCCTCGGTGATCACCGCGAAGCAGGCGGACTACGTGACGGCGGCGCGCGCACTCGGCGCCGGCACCGTGCGGATCCTCTTCCGGCACGTCCTTCCCAACGCGCTCGCCCCGACGATCGTCGTGGCCACCATCGCGCTCGGCGGGTACATCTCGGCCGAGGCGACGCTCTCGTTCCTCGGGCTCGGGCTCGCGGACCCGACGATCTCGTGGGGCATCGACATCGCGGAGGGCAGCCAGGCCATCCGCGACAACCCGCATGCGCTGCTGTTCCCGGCAGGAATGCTCAGCCTCACGGTCTTCGCGTTCATCATGCTCGGCGACGCGGTCCGCGACGCCCTCGACCCGAAGCTGCGCTGAGGAGGGCGTACGACGTGACCATCATGGACAAGACAGCAGACATTCCGGCGCCCCGCTCCGGCGGGCCGGACGACGCCCGACTCCTCGAAGTGCGCGACCTGCACGTGGAGTTCCACACGCGTGACGGTGTCGCCAAGGCCGTCAACGGTGTGAACTACAGCGTCGACTCGGGCGAGACCCTGGCCGTGCTCGGTGAGTCCGGTTCCGGCAAGTCCGTGACCGCCCAGGCGATCATGGGCATTCTCGACATGCCGCCCGGCAAGATCCCGCAGGGCCAGATCCTGTACCGCGGCCAGGACATGCTCACCATGAGCTACGAGGAGCGGCGGAAGATCCGTGGCCAGAAGATCGCGATGATCTTCCAGGACGCGCTCTCCTCGCTCAACCCCGTGCTCTCGGTCGGCTACCAGCTCGGCGAGATGTTCCGGGTCCACCAGGGACTCTCCAAGAAGCAGGCCAAGCTCAAGGCCATCGAGCTGATGGAGCGGGTCAAGATCCCCGCCGCCAAGCAGCGGGTCGACGACTACCCGCACCAGTTCTCCGGCGGTATGCGCCAGCGCATCATGATCGCCATGGCACTGGCGCTGGAGCCGGACCTGATCATCGCGGACGAGCCGACCACCGCGCTCGACGTGACGGTCCAGGCCCAGGTCATGGACCTGCTCAAGGAGCTCCAGACGGAGTTCAACATGGGCCTGATCCTGATCACCCACGACCTCGGCGTGGTCGCCGACGTCGCGGACAAGATCGCGGTCATGTACGCGGGCCGGATCGTCGAGACGGCACCGGTGCACGAGCTGTACAAGCGGCCCGCGCACCCGTACACCCGCGGTCTGCTCGACTCGATCCCGCGGCTCGACCAGAAGGGCCAGGAGCTCTACGCGATCAAGGGCCTGCCGCCCAACCTGCTCAAGATCCCGTCCGGCTGCGCCTTCAACCCCCGCTGCCCCAAGGCGGAGGACATCTGCCGCACGGAGATCCCGGCCCTGGTGCCGGTCTCCGAGCAGGACGGCAGCGAACTGCCCGGACGCGGCAGCGCCTGCCACTTCTGGAAGGAGACGATCCATGGCTGAGCTCGACAAGACGGACGGTTCCATGGACGCCACCCCGAGCGTCACCGAGGTCAAGGCGGTCGACGCCGTCGACGAGTCGGCGGCGGTCGCGGCCATCGAAGCCCCGGTGGAGCGCGGTGAGCCGATCCTCCAGGTGCGCAATCTGGTCAAGCACTTCCCGCTGAGCCAGGGCATCCTGTTCAAGCGCCAGGTCGGCGCGGTCAAGGCCGTGGACGGGGTCTCCTTCGACCTCTACCAGGGCGAGACGCTCGGCATCGTCGGCGAGTCGGGCTGTGGCAAGTCCACGGTCGCCAAGCTGCTGATGATGCTGGAGACGGCCACCGCGGGCCAGGTCTTCTACAAGGGCCAGGACGTCACCAAGCTGTCCGGCCGCGCGCTGAAGGCGGTCCGCCGGAACATTCAGATGGTGTTCCAGGACCCGTACACCTCGCTGAACCCGCGCATGACGGTCGGCGACATAATCGGCGAGCCCTTCGACATCCACCCCGAGGTGGCCCCGAAGGGCAGCCGGCGGGCCAGGGTCCAGGAGCTGCTGGACGTCGTCGGTCTCAACCCGGAGTACATCAACCGCTACCCGCACCAGTTCTCCGGCGGCCAGCGCCAGCGCATCGGCATCGCCCGCGGCCTCGCGCTCAACCCGGAGATCATCGTCTGCGACGAGCCGGTCTCCGCGCTCGACGTGTCGGTGCAGGCGCAGGTCATCAACCTGATGGAGAAGCTCCAGGACGAGTTCAACCTCTCCTACCTCTTCATCGCGCACGACCTGTCGATCGTCCGGCACATCTCGGACCGGGTCGGCGTGATGTACCTCGGCAAGATGGCCGAGATCGGTACGGACACGGAGATCTACGACCACCCGACGCACCCCTACACCCAGGCGCTGCTGTCGGCGGTCCCGGTCCCTGACCCCGAGGCCCGCGAGCGCGGCGAGCGGATCATCCTGACCGGCGACGTCCCGTCGCCGGCGAACCCGCCGTCGGGCTGCAGCTTCCGTACGCGGTGCTGGAAGGCCCAGGACAAGTGCTCCACGGAGGTGCCGCTGCTGGCCGTCCCCGAGCGCTTCCAGGGCTCGGACACCCTCGCGGCGCACGACTCGGCGTGCCACTTCGCCGAGGAGAAGGACGTCGTCGGCGCGGCTTCGTAGTACGGCCCGAAGCTGCTTCGCAGCACGGCCGAGATGACGCGAAAGCGCCCGGAACCCGCCGGTTCCGGGCGCTTTCGCGTCGTGCCTGGCAGGCGCACCGTCATCCTCCGCTGTTCATGACGGTACGTGCCCCACGGCTCCGACTACTTGTACTGGATGCCCCACAGGTTTTCGTTCTTCTTGACCGGGGCGACGTTGTTGCTCTTCTTCCAGATCTTGCTCTTCTTGCAGCCGCCGCTGCCCTTGGGCACGAACTTGTACTTCGTGACGCTGAAGCCCCTGGCCGAGTGGTACATCATCAGGCGGCCGCGCGTCTTGCCCTTCTTCTTCGCGACCGTGGCCGCGTAGGTCCAGGTGTCGGACTTGGACCAGGTCTTGCCGAGGGAGACGCTGAACTCGGCCGAGGCCTTGGCGAAGATGACGCCCGCTTCGGTGCCGACGGTCGCCGTGCCGGTGGCGGTCCAGGAACCCGTCTTGTTCTTCGAGTAGCTGATGGTCACACCGGGCTTCGCCCAGTCGCTGTGCACATTGGTCGCGCGCCAGACTGTCGTCTTGTCACCGATCGAGTAGATCGGTGTGCGATCGCACACGGCGGCGGCGGAGGCTGGTGTGGTGGATGCCGCTGCAACTCCGGCGCTCAGCAGCGCGGTGGAGAGAACGGTGCTCAAGACACGCTTCACATGGATCTCCTGGGATTCAGCGAACTTGTTCTGTGCGTGTCAGATCTTGTCAGTCAACGGCGCCGTTCCTCTTGGGGCTTGAGGAAGCTCTGAGCTTTCTTTGCACTTGCGGGCACAACCGCTTTGTATGATCGGGCACCCGCTGATCTCTGCGGACCGGCCGGGTCCGCGTCCGCGGGGGATGCCTGGCCGGGGCCGGGTCGGGGTCAGGCACCGGCCTCGGGGTCTTCGGGGGCCGCCTTGTTGGGCTCGGGCCCGTCGGAAGCCGTACGGGCCTTCGGCGAAGTCGACACGGACTGTGTGTCCTCGGGGTAGTGGCAGGCCGTCAGATGGCCTTTCCCGCTTCCCTCCACCCGCACCAGCGGCGGGGTCTCGCTCACGCACTTGTCCGTCGCCTTCCAGCAGCGCGTGCGGAAACGGCAGCCTGACGGCGGGTTGACCGGGGAGGGAACGTCGCCGACGAGGCGGATGCGCTCGCGGGGCGATTCGTCGTCGGCGGTCGCCTCGGGCACGGCCGAGAGCAGCGCCCTGGTGTACGGGTGGCGCGGGTTGCCGTACAGGTCCTCGCGGTCGGCGATCTCCACGATCCGGCCGAGATACATGACCGCCACGCGCTGCGAGAAGTGGCGCACGATGGCCAGGTCGTGGGCGATGAAGAGGAACGCGATGCCGAGTTCCTTCTGCAGCTTCTGCAGCAGGTTCACCACCTGGGCCTGGATCGACACGTCCAGCGCCGAGACCGGCTCGTCGGCCACGATCAGCTTTGGCTCCAGGGCGAGCGCGCGGGCCACCCCGATGCGCTGGCGCTGGCCGCCGGAGAACTCGTGCGGGAAGCGGTTGTAGTGCTCCGGGTTGAGCCCGACGGTCTCCAGCAGCTCCCGCACGCGCGCCTCGCGCCCGCCCGCCGGGTTGATGTCATTGATCTCCATCGGCGCGGTGATGATCTTGCCGACGGTCTGCCGCGGGTTCAGCGAGGCGTACGGGTCCTGGAAGATCATCTGGATCTCGGAGCGGACCGGGGCCAGCTGCTTGCGCGAGGCGTGGGTGATGTCCTGCCCGCGGTAGGAGATCTGGCCGGCCGTCGGCTCCAGCAGCCGGGTGACCAGCCGGCCCGTCGTCGACTTGCCGCAGCCGGACTCGCCGACCAGCCCCAGGCTCTCGCCCTCGCCGACGCTGAAGTCCAGCCCGTCGACGGCCTGGACCGCACCGACCGTCCGGCGGATCGGGAAACCGCCCTTGATCGGGAAGTACTTGGTGAGTCCGGAGACGTCCAGGAGAGGATTCTTGCTACTCATTGGTGGGGAAGTCCCGTCTCTTGTACGTCAGGTGGGCCGGATGCCGGCGAAGTCCGCGAAGAAATCGGCGCGCTGCTCCGCGGTGAGGTGGCAGGCGGCGCCGCGCCCGGCGGTGAGCTCCAGCGGCGGCTGGTCGGTGGCGCAGCGCTTGCCGCCGACCTGCTCGGTGAACGTGCACCGGGGGTGGAAGCGGCAGCCGGTCGGCGGGTTGAGAAGGCTCGGCGGGGAGCCGGGGATCGGCGACAGCGGTACGTCGACCGGCCCTTCGAGGCTCGGCATGGAACCCAGCAGGCCCCAGGTGTACGGGTGCTGGGGCGCCCGCAGCACCTCCTTCTTCGTACCGCGCTCCACGCAGCGCCCGCCGTACATCACCAGCACGTCGTCCGCGATGTCGGCGATGACACCGAGATCATGGGTGATGAAGATGATCGAGGTGCCGCTCTCCTGCTGGAGGTCCTTCAGCAGGTCCATGATCTGGGCCTGCACGGTGACGTCCAGTGCGGTGGTCGGCTCGTCCGCGATCAGCAGTTCCGGGTCGCAGACCAGCGCCATGGCGATCATCGCGCGCTGGCGCATACCGCCGGAGAACTGGTGCGGATAGTCGTCCACCCGCAGATCGGGCTGCGGGATGCCCACCCTGGTGAGCATCTCGACCGCCCGCGCCCGAGCCTCCCGCTTGGAGGCGCCGGTGTGCTTGCGGTACGTCTCGCCGATCTGTCGGCCGATGGTGTGGTATGGCGAGAGCGAGGCCAGTGAGTCCTGGAAGATCATGGCCATCTTGTTGCCGCGAAGCCGCTCCAGCTCCCGCTCCGAGGCGGCCAGCAGATCCTGCCCGTCGAGCAGGATCTCGCCCTCGATCTCGGTGTGTTCGGGGTGGTGCAGGCCGAGGATGGTCAGGTTGGTGACGGACTTGCCGGAACCGGACTCGCCGACGATGCCGAGCGTCCTACCCTTCTCGATGTCGAAGGACAGCCCGTCGACGGCCTTGACCATGCCGTCTTCGGTGGAGAAGTGCACGCGCAGATCGCGTACGGAGAGGAAGGGGATACTCACTGGATCTCTCCCTAGGCGAGGCGGACGCGCGGGTCGATGAGGGCGTAGACGGCGTCGACGACGATGTTGAGGATCACGATCGCGGCGGCGGCCACCATCATCACGCCGAGCAGCGTCGGCAGGTCATTGGTGGATACGGCCTTGACCGAGAGCGCGCCGATGCCCTGGAGACTGAAGGTCTTCTCGGTGATGATCGCGCCACCGAGGAGTACACCGAGGTCGAGGCCGAAGATCGTGATGATCGGTCCCATGGCCCCGCGCCAGGCGAATCTGAAGAAGACGGTCCGCCGGGAGAGCCCCTTGGCACGGGCCGTCCGCACATAGTCCTCGCTCAGCGACTCCACCAACTGGGACCGGGCCATACGGGTGTAGTTGGCCGTGAAGATGACGGACAGGACCAGCCAGGGCAGCAGGAGGCCGGAGAACCATGCGCCGGGATTGTCGGTGAGCGGTGTGTAGCTCGGCCGGTCCAGCAGGTGCAGCTGGTCGGTGAGGAAGTACATCGCGACCACGCCGACGATGTAGATCTGCAATGAGGAGGCGATCAGCGACGCCGAGGAGGCGACCTTGTCGAGCAGCTTGCCCTGCTTGACCGCGGCGAGCATGCCGGTGCCGACGCCGAAGATGACGAAGACGAAGGCGCTGCCGACGGAGAGCGAGAGGGTGGTCGGGAACCGGTCGACGATGGTGCCGAAGACCGGCTCGCGGTTGATGAACGAGTATCCCAGGCAGGGGGCCGGGCAATGACCGTACGACGCGTAGTCGCGACCAACGAAGACCCCTTGCAGCCAGTGCCAGTACTGCACCGGTATCGGGTCGGCGATCCCCAGGTTCTGCCGCACCAGCGCGAGCGTCTCGGGAGTGCAGACCTTGCCGCACGCCACCCGGGCGGGGTCGCGCGGGGCGGTGTAGAAGAGGACGAAGACCAGGGCGCTGATGATCAGCAGGATGACCGCGGCGCCGACGACACGGCGGAGAAGAAAGCGCAGCATGGCAGTGGGTATTCCTGACGGATGCCGACGGGGAGGAGGGGGAGCGGGTGACTCGCCGGTGGAGAGTCACACGCTCCCCGCGGGGGTCGTTCGTCAGGCCTTGACGTACGTCTTGTAGAGCAGCGTCGCCGAGAACAGCGGGTCCATCATGGCGCCGCCGACCTTGGAGCCGAACAGGTAGAAGCGCCGCTGGAAGGTCTCCGGGATGATAGGGGCGACCTCGTCCATGATGCGCTTGTCCAGCGCGGCCCAGGCCTCACCGGCCTTCTTCTGGTCGCCGATCACGACGTTCTCCTTGATGGCGGCGTCGATCCAGTCGACCTTCACCTGGGAGACGTTGTTCTGGCCGTTGCCGATGGAGGCGCTGTCGAACAGCGGCTGGATCATCGTGTACGCCGTCGGCCAGTCGGGCGACCAGCCGAACCACATGACGTCGAAGCTGTTGTCGACCTGCTGGATCTGGTCGTAGTACGAGGTCGAGTCCACTGCCTTGATGACCGGCTTGAAGCCGGCCTTCTTGAGCGCGCTCTCGATGACGACGGCCGTCTTGTCGTACGTCGGGCTCTGCGGGTACGCGTAGACGACCTTCTGGCCGAGCTTACCGGCCTTCTTGAGGATGGCCTTGGCAGCCGCGGGGTCTCCCTGCGGCGTCTTCAGCTTGCCGTAGAGGTCGAACTCCTTGCGGCCCAGGATGTCGGGGCTGAGGATGGTGGAAGCGTAGTCGCCCGCGGACGGCCCACCGTAGATCTTGCGGATCTGCTCCAGCGGCCAGGCGGTGTTGAGCGCCTTGCGCACCTCGAGGTCGGTGGTGCGCTTGCAGTTGATCGCGTAGTAGTACGTGCCGGTGAGCAGTCCGTTGAAGGTGCGCTTCTTCAACTCCGGGTCGGTGAGCACCTTCTGCATCCGCTCGGCCGGCACGGACTTGTAGATGGAGACCATCTGCTGGTCCTTGCCCTGGTCCGCGATGAAGCGGTCCGCGGACTCCAGGGAGCTCGGGCCGAATTCGAACTCGAAGCTGTCCGGGTAGGCGTTGCGGATCGGGTCGGTGGCCGGGTCCCAGTGCTTGTTGCGCGTCAGCGTCATCGACTTGTCGACGGACCGGTGCTTGACGATGTACGGGCCGCAGGAGGCCGGCTGCTTGTCGTACTTCTCCTTGGTGTCG
Source organism: Streptomyces sp. NPDC102437 (assembly GCF_044765565.1). NCBI lineage: Bacteria > Bacillati > Actinomycetota > Actinomycetes > Kitasatosporales > Streptomycetaceae > Streptomyces > Streptomyces sp. NPDC102437. Next base: position 35,211 of record NZ_JBIWKI010000010.1, read on the forward strand.
AGCTTCGGTGAAGTGGCCGCATAGGAGGTCATGGCCAGCGTAAAGTTGAAGTCCGGACGGGGCTCCGCCAGCTTGAAGGTGATCGTCTTCTTCGCCTTGTCGGTGACGATCGAGTCGAGGTGCTTGCCGCCGTACGGCCCCTCGTAGCCCTTGCGCCAGTCGCCCTTGCCGGTGAGGGCCTGCTGGACGTAGGCGGCGCCCTCGGTGGCGAACGGAGCCCAGGAGCGCTCGATGCCGTGGCGTACGTCCTCGACCGTCAGCTCGCTGCCGTCCTCCCACTTGAGCCCGTCCTTCAGCGTGAAGGTCCAGGTCTTGTTGTCGGCGGACGCGGTGCCGACATCGGTGGCGAGGTCGCCGACGAGGGTGGTGGCGCCCTTCATGTCGATCTTGTAGCCGGTGAGGCTACGCGCGAACATGAGCGCCCCGGAGGAGTTGAAAGCGAAGTAGATGCGCTGCGGGTCGAGGTGGGAGAAGTCGTCCTCGGAGACGCCGTAGATCGTCCCCCCCTTCTTGGCGCCGGGAACCTCCGGGGCCGGCCCGGTCGAGTCCTCCTTGGTGCCGATCTTGACGGTGGCGCCGGTGTAGTCGGTCGCGCCCGCCTGCGGCGTGCCCTTGCCGCCGCCTCCGCCACCGCTGCTGCACGCGGAGAGAACGAGCGAGCCGCCCGCCGCGACGGATGTGGCGATGACGAAGTTTCTGCGGGAGAGAGACATGGCAACCTGCCCTGGTGGGTGAGAAGGGACGAATGATCCGGCGGAGCCCCGTCGCTCCGGTCCGGGACGGAACTGTCAGCGCTTGGTCTTCGGGTCGAGAGCGTCGCGGACTGAGTCGCCGAGAAGGTTGAACGCAAGAACGAAGACCACCATCGTCACGCCCGGGAAGAGCATGAAGGTGATGTCGTCCTGGTAGACGTCGGCACCGCGTTGAAGCATCACGCCCCAGTCAGGCGTCTTCGCGGTCAGTCCGACACCGAGGAAAGCGAGTCCGGCCTCGGCGGTCACGAACATCGGAAGAGCGAGGGTCGCCTGGATGAGGATCGGTGTCCACAGGTTGGGCAGCAGTTCCTTGAAGATGATCCGGGCGGGCGAGGCGCCGGTCACCTTGGCGGCCTCCACGAACTCCCGCTCGCGCAGGGCCAGTACCTCGCCGCGCAGAAGTCGGGCGATGGATGCCCAGCCGAACGCGGTCATCACCAGGATCAGACTGGTGACGGTGAGCCAGATCGGGGTGGATTCCTCGGGGGAGACCAGGATCGAGATGAGTACCGGCCAGAAGGCGATGAAGAACAGCGTCGAGGGGAACGCCAGCAGGATGTCGATGACCCGGCCGATGAAGTAGTCGGTCTTCCCGCCCAGGTAACCGGCGGTCACGCCGATCGCGATGCCGAGGAAGGTCACCAGGAGCGTCGTCACGCCGGCGATGAACAACGAGTTGCGGATGCCGTAGAGGAGAAAGGTGAACAGGTCACGGCCGAGTTGTGGTTCGATCCCGAACCAGAAGTCGCTGCTGATCCCGCCGTTGGGCTTGATCGGAAAGCCGAAGTCGTTGAGCAGACCCTCTTGGTCCTGCCCGTACGTCGTGTACGGGTCCTTGCCGTAGAGCTTCGCGATCAACGGCGCGCAGACGGCGATCACGAAGAAGAAAATGACCACGTAGGCTGAAATCACGCCCGTACGGTCGCGCTTGAAGCGCAGCCAGGCCATTTTGCCTGGTGAGCGGCCGTCGCCGCCCTTGACCGCAGACGGGCCCGTTGTGGGCTTCGGCTTCGCGTCTTCCACCTCAACGGGAGCGGCGGCGTGCGGTGTTGGAATCGTCATGGCGCTCCTGGCCCGGAGGGTCGAAGGACTCCGCAGGGCAACACCTACGGGCTACCCGGACTTTTTCAACGCAATTCATGCAGGGTCAATGAATGTCCGACGCCCTTGGCACGCTCTTTTGAAATTTGACCAATTCATGACCTGAATTAGGGGGTGTCTTTGGTTCCGCTTAGCTATGGCGAAGACGTATTCCCGACTTAACGGGTGAAGTCCGGCAATGAATCCGATATGCGGGCGTGGATGTATCGGAATTCGTACGGCCGGTCGCCCGGGGTCGCGGTCGATGCGCATTCGATGCGTGGTCGTTATCGCTCCGCCGTCTGCCGGGGGTCGTGCCCGGAGCTCCTTCGGTCGCGAGGTGCCACTCGGGTGGGCTCCGGCGCGCCCGAATGGGTGGAGTAAATGTGCGGGATGTCCGTGATGCGGTGATATTTGACCGTACGTAAGACGGAGCACTACGAGGAGGAACCCCATGCGCGGAGCCACACAGGCCAGGTGGGCCGCATGTGCGGCCGTCGTCGTCCTGGCGGCGACGGCATGTGGCGGCGGGGGCAGCAGCAGTGGCGGCGGTGGCGGGGCGAACGGAGTCGTGAGCTCTTCGTGGGGTGACCCGCAGAACCCGCTGGAACCCGCGAACACCAACGAGGTGCAGGGCGGCAAGGTCCTCGACATGATCTTTCGCGGGCTCAAGCGGTACGACCCGAAGACCGGCGCGGCCGACAACATGCTCGCCGAGGAGATCGACACCAAGGACAACCAGAACTTCACGATCACCGTGAAGGACGGCTGGACCTTCAGCAACGGCGAGAGGATCACCGCCAAGTCGTTCGTGGACGCCTGGAACTACGGCGCCCTGCTGAAGAACAACCAGAAGAACGCCTACTTCTTCGGCTACATCGACGGCTACAAGGACGTCCACCCGGACACCGGCAGCTCCACCGCGAAAACCCTCTCCGGCCTCAAGGTCGTCGACGACAAGACGTTCACCGTCAAGCTGTCGCAGAAGTTCTCCCTCTGGCCGGACACCCTCGGCTACCCGGCCTTCGCCCCGCTGCCCAAGGCGTTCTACACCGACCACGCCGGCTGGGTGGCCAAGCCGATCGGCAACGGGCCGTACACCGTCGACAAGTACACCAAGGGCTCCTCGATGAGCCTGCGCAAGTGGGACAAGTACCCCGGCGGCGACAAGGCGCAGAACGGCGGCATCGACCTCAAGGTCTACACCGACAACAACACCGCCTACACGGACCTGACGGCCGGCAATCTCGACCTCGTCGACGACGTGCCCGCCTCGCAGCTGAAGAACGTCAAGGCGGACCTCGGCGACCGGTACATCAACACTCCGGCCGGCATCATCCAGACCATCGCCTTCCCCTTCTACGACAAGAAGTGGGACACCCCGAACGGCGCCAAGGTCCGACAGGGCCTGTCGATGGCGATCAACCGCCAGCAGATCACCGATCAGATCTTCCAGAAGACCCGCACCCCCGCCTCCGACTGGACCTCCCCGGTCCTCGGCGCGGACGGCGGCTTCAAGGAGGGGCTCTGCGGCGCGCCCTGCGAGTACAACGCGGCGAACGCCAAGAAGCTGATCCAGGAAGGCGGCGGCATCCCCGGCGGCCAGCTCAAGATCTCGTACAACGGCGACACCGGCTCCCACAAGGAGTGGGTCGACGCCGTCTGCAACAGCATCAACAAGGTGATGGGCAACAACAAGGCGTGCGTCGGCGCACCGGTCGGCACCTTCGCCGACTTCCGCAACCAGGTCACCCAGCAGAAGCTGACCGGTGCCTGGCGGGCCGGCTGGCAGATGGACTACCCGCTCATCCAGAACTTCCTCCAGCCCCTGTACTACACCGACGCCTCGTCCAACGACGGCAAGTGGAGCAACAAGGAGTTCGACGGGCTCGTCGACAAGGCCAACGCCGAGTCCGACCGGGCAAAGGCTGTGACGACCTTCCAGGACGCGGAGAAGGTCCTGGTCGCCCAGATGCCCGTCATCCCGCTCTGGTACCAGAACGGCAGCGCCGGCTACTCGGACCGGATCTCCAACGTGTCGCTGAACCAGTTCAGCGTCCCGGTCTACGAGCAGATCAAGGTCAAGTGACCCGTTGAGGCCGGGTGGCCGGTGCGCTCCTGGCACCGGCAACCCGGCCTGCCCGTCCCCCGACGCGTCACTCCCCAGCCCCGAGCCCCTGATCCCCGCGACCCCCGGAGCCCTGCATGGGACGTTATGTGATCCGGCGGCTGCTGCAGATGATCCCGGTCTTCTTCGGCACCACGCTGTTGATCTTCCTCATGGTGAACGTGATGGGCGACCCCATCGCGGGTCTCTGCGGCGACCGCGCGTGCGACCCCGCGACCGAGGCCCAGCTCCGCGCGGAGTTCGGCCTCGACAAGCCCGTCTGGCAGCAATACCTCACCTACATGGGCAATGTCTTCACCGGCGACTTCGGCACCGCGTTCAACGGGCAGAAGGTCACCGAGCTGATGGCCACCGCCTTCCCCATCACGATCCGGCTCACCGTCGTCGCGATCGTCTTCGAGATCGTCATCGGGATCAGCCTCGGCGTCGTCACCGGCCTGCGCCGCGGTCGCCCCGTCGACACCACCGTGCTCATCCTGACCCTGGTCGTCATCTCCATCCCGACCTTCGTCACCGGCCTGCTGCTCCAGCTCCTCCTCGGAGTCGAGTGGGGCATCATCAAACCCTCCGTCTCGCCGGAGGCCCCCTTCAACGAGCTGCTCGTGCCCGGCCTCGTCCTCGCCTCGGTCTCCCTGGCGTACGTCACCCGGCTCACCCGGACCTCCATCGCGGAGAACGCCCGCGCCGACTACGTCCGTACCGCCGTCGCCAAGGGCCTGCCCGGACGCCGCGTCGTCATCCGGCACCTGCTGCGCAACTCACTGATCCCGGTCGTCACCTTCATCGGCACCGACGTGGGCGCGCTGATGGGCGGGGCGATCGTCACGGAGCGGATCTTCAACATCCACGGCGTCGGCTTCCAGCTCTACCAGGGCATCCTGCGCCAGAACTCCCAGACCGTCGTCGGCTTCGTCACCATCCTCGTCCTCGTCTTCCTCGCGGCGAACCTGATCGTCGACCTGCTGTACGCCGTACTCGACCCGAGGATCCGCTATGCCTGAGCAGACACCGGACGAGTCGATCTCATCGGCTGGAGCGGGAGGCGTGATGGACCTCGCCCTGGAGGAGGGCACGACCCTCGAAAAGACACCCGGCGGCCCCGAGGGCACCGGCCCGGCCGAGAAGCCGCGCAGTCTGTGGTCCGACGCCTGGCGGGACCTGCGCCGCAATCCGGTCTTCATCATCTCCGCCCTGATCATCCTCTTCCTGGTGATCATCTCGATCTGGCCGTCGCTGATCGCCGACCAGGACCCGCTCAACTGCGATCTGGCCAAGGCCCAGCAGGGCTCCCAGCCCGGACACCCCTTCGGCTTCGACGGACAGGGCTGCGACGTGTACACCCGTACCGTCTACGGGGCCAGGAACTCGGTGACCGTCGGCGTCTGCGCCACCCTCGGCGTCACCCTGCTCGGCGGTGTCCTCGGCGCCCTGGCCGGGTTCTTCGGCGGCTGGTGGGACTCGATCCTCTCCCGCCTCACCGACGTCTTCTTCGGCATCCCCGTGGTCCTCGGCGGCCTGGTCTTCCTCTCCGTGGTCACCAGCTCCACCGTCTGGCCGGTGATCGGCTTCATCGTGCTGCTGGGCTGGCCGCAGATCGCCCGCATCGCCCGCGGCTCCGTGATCACCGCCAAACAGAACGACTACGTTCAGGCGGCACGGGCGCTCGGCGCCTCCAACTCGCGGATGATGCTGCGCCACATCACCCCGAACGCCATCGCGCCGGTCATCGTCGTCGCGACCATCGCGCTCGGTACGTACATCTCGCTGGAGGCGACCCTCTCGTTCCTCGGTGTCGGCCTGAAACCGCCGGCCGTCTCCTGGGGCATCGACATCTCCGCCGCCTCCCAGTACATCCGCAACGCCCCGCACATGCTGCTCTGGCCCGCCGGAGCCCTGGCGGTCACCGTGCTCGCCTTCATCATGCTCGGCGACGCGGTGCGCGACGCCCTCGACCCCAAGCTGCGCTGAGGAGCCCGCTGCCATGTTGCTCGAAGTGCGCGATCTGCACGTGGAGTTCCACACCCGCGACGGAGTGGCCAAGGCCGTCAACGGGGTCGACTACTCGGTGGCCGAGGGCGAGACGCTGGCCGTCCTCGGCGAGTCCGGTTCCGGCAAGTCGGTCACCGCCCAGGCCATCATGGGCATCCTCGACATGCCCCCGGGAAAGATCAGCGGCGGCGAGATCCTCTTCAAGGACCGCGACCTGCTGAAGATGAAGAAGGACGAACGCCGGAAGATCCGCGGCCAGGAGATGGCCATGATCTTCCAGGACGCGCTCTCCTCCCTCAACCCCGTGCTCAGCGTCGGGGAGCAGCTCGGCGAGATGTTCGTCGTGCACCGGGGGATGTCCCACAAGGACGCGAAGCTGAAGGCCGTCGAACTGATGGACCGGGTCCGCATCCCGGCGGCGAAGGAACGCGTCGGGAACTTCCCGCACCAGTTCTCCGGCGGCATGCGGCAACGCATCATGATCGCCATGGCGATGGCGCTGGAACCGTCGCTGATCATCGCGGACGAACCCACCACCGCCCTCGACGTGACCGTCCAGGCCCAGGTGATGGACCTGCTCGCCGAGCTCCAGCGCGAGCTGAACATGGGCCTGATCCTGATCACCCACGACCTGGGCGTGGTCGCGGACGTCGCCGACAAGATCGCCGTCATGTACGCGGGCCGGATCGTCGAGTCCGCCCCGGTCCACGAGATCTACCGGGCGCCCGCCCACCCGTACACCAAGGGCCTGCTCCGGTCGATCCCGCGCCTGGACCAGAAGGGCCGGGAGCTGTACGCGATCAAGGGCCTGCCGCCCAACCTGCTGCACATCCCGCCCGGCTGCGCCTTCAACCCGCGCTGCCCGATGGCCCAGGAGATCTGCCGGGGCGAGGTGCCGCCGCTGTTCGAGGTGGCCGAGCACCGCGAGAGCGCCTGCTACTTCTGGAAGGAGACGCTCGATGCACGCTGAAGCGCGCGAAGGCGGCGAACCGATCCTGGAGGTCCGCGATCTGGTCAAGCACTACCCGCTGACCCAGGGCATCCTGATCAAGAAGCAGATCGGCGCCGTCAAGGCGGTCGACGGGGTCTCCTTCGACCTCGCCGCGGGCGAGACGCTCGGCATCGTGGGGGAGTCCGGCTGCGGCAAGTCGACCGTGGCGAAGATGCTGGTCCATCTGGAACAGCCGACGGCCGGCGCGATCAAGTACAAGGGCGAGGACATCACCAAGCTGTCCGGCCGTGCCCTGAAGGCCGTGCGCCGCAACATCCAGATGGTGTTCCAGGACCCGTACACCTCGCTGAACCCGCGCATGACGGTCGGCGACATCATCGGCGAGCCGTACGAGATCCACCCCGAGGTGGCCCCGAAGGGGGAGCGGCGCCGCAAGGTGCAGGACCTGCTGGACGTCGTCGGCCTCAACCCGGAGTACATCAACCGCTATCCGCACCAGTTCTCCGGCGGCCAGCGCCAGCGCATCGGCATCGCCCGCGGTCTCGCGCTGAACCCCGAGATCATCGTCGCCGACGAACCCGTCTCCGCCCTCGACGTCTCCGTACAGGCGCAGGTCGTCAACCTGCTGGACCGGCTCCAGGCGGAGTTCGGGCTCGCCTACGTCTTCATCGCGCACGACCTGTCGATCGTCCGGCACATCTCCGACCGGGTCGGGGTGATGTATCTGGGCCGGATCGTCGAGCTCGGCTCCGACGAGCAGATCTACGACCACCCCACCCATCCGTACACCCAGGCATTGCTGTCCGCCGTCCCGGTGCCGGACCCGGCGGCCCGGGAGCACCGGGAGCGGATCATCCTGCACGGCGACGTCCCCTCGCCCGCCAACCCACCCTCCGGCTGCCGCTTCCGCACCCGGTGCTGGAAGGCGCAGGAGCGGTGCGAACTGGAGGTGCCGCTGCTGGCGGTCCCGGCCGTCTTCCGGCTGGCGGACACGCCGGCCGGGCACGACTCGGCCTGCCACTTCGCGGAGGAGAAGCAGGTGGTGCCGCCGGAGGGGCTGCTGGAGACGCCGGGGGAGATGGCGGGGAAGACGCCGGGGGAGACGGCGGAGGAGACGGCGCAGGAGGACGGTCCGCCGGAGGGTGCGGAAGGTTCGGACGGGGACAACGGGGCGGCTCCGTCCGGGTCCGCCCGGGGCGGCTGACGCGGGCGTGTCAACCCGTGGGCAACCCGGGCGTCTCACGTCCGATTTACGGACCGGCCAGCATGTCCGGGTACGGCCGTGCGGGTGCCGTGTACCGGCCGGGAGGCCATCAAGTCCTCCCGGCCGGTTGCCCGTTGACGCACCACGCCGACGAACCCCTTGTCCGGCGGGCGGGGACGGTGAAGTATCGCTCGGGTGATACTCACTCGGGGGGCAAGGGTCACGGGTGCCGTTCTCTGCGCCGTGCTCGCGTTGATCGTCGCGGGCTGGGTCCTGCGGGACGTCAGGGCGGCCGACGGCATCGAGCGGTTGTGGCACTACTGGGCCGGCTATCGCGACGCGCAGATGACGCTGAGTCCGGCCACTTCACCGTACGACGTGGTGCTGTTCGTGGTGTACGTCGCCGCGGCCGTCGCGTCCCTGCGGTCCTCGGTGGCCGCCGCCGCGCTGGTCGCCGCGGGCGTGATCACGATCGTGGTACGGCTGCCCGGACTCTGGAACATCGGCGAGCCCCGGATGGACGGCCGGTTCGTCGACGACCTCCGCACCCGCGCCCTGCTCTGCGCCTTCGCGTCGCTGGCGGCGGGCATCGCGCTGATCATCACCGCGGCGGCCGGCCGCCGGGCACCGCACGACTTCTCCGAAGGCGCCCCGGCCCGGCCGGGGCAGGGAGCGGGGGTGATCGCCTTCCTCTGCCTCGGCGCGGCGGGAGCGGTCACGATCGCCTGGGAGATCCGTCAGGCGGTGCGGATCCCGTACATCTACCCCGACTGGTTCCTGGGCGGGGACAAGATCTTCCAGGGACTGACCGACCCGCCGCCCGGCTGGTTCACGGCCGTCCTGGCGCTGCTCTGCCTGTTCGCGGGGGTGAGCGGGCTGCCGCGCGCCGTGCACGCGCGTCCGTTCGGCCTGATCGCCGCCGCGCTGTTGCTGGGCGGCGGCGGGATGGGCGTGGCCCGGTCGGTGCACGAAGAGCTGCTGGAGCACTTCGCCGATCTGCCGGTCGAGGCCCAGCTCACCGTGGGGACCGGGTTCTTCGAGGTGTTCGTCGGCGTCGTGGTGCTGCTGGCGCTGGCCCGGCCGGGCCCGGCCGCACCCCCGCCGCTGCCCGACCAGGGCTACGGACAGGGGTACGGCTATCCGCGCCCCGGCGTCTTCGGGCCGCCGCCCCCGTCCCAGCCGCCGCCCGGCTGGTGACGGGGAGGGCGACCGCTCAGCCCAGCAGCCCCAACGACCGCTTCAGGAAGTCGACCTGGAGCAGCAGCAGATTCTCCGCCACCTGCTCCTGCGGGGTCATGTGCGTCACCCCGCTGAGCGGCAGCACCTCGTGCGGGCGCCCGGCCGAGAGCAGCGCCGACGAGAACCTGAGCGAGTGCGCGACCACCACGTTGTCGTCCGCGAGGCCGTGGACGATCATCATCGGCCGCACCTGCTCGGCAGCCTCCGAGAGCCCCTCGTCGGTGATCACCGAGTTGTGCGCGTACACCTCCGGCTGCTTCGCCGGATCGCCGAGATAGCGCTCGGTGTAGTGGGTGTCGTAGAGCCGTTGGTCGGTCACCGGGGCGCCGACCACCGCCGCGTGGAAGACGTCGGGCCGGCGGGTCACGGCCAGGGCCGCCAGATATCCGCCGAACGACCAGCCGCGGATCGCGACCTTGCCGAGGTCCAGCGGGAACCGGTCCGCGAGGGCGTGCAGGGCCTCGACCTGGTCGTCCATGGAGAGCACCAGGTTGTTCTTGACCGCCTTCTCCCAGCCGGGCGAGCGCCCCGGTGTGCCCCGGCCGTCCGCGACGACGACCGCGAAGCCCTGGTTGGCGAACCACTGCGACGTCAGATGCGGATTGTGCGCGGCGACCACCCGGCGGCCGTGCGGTCCGCCGTACGGATCCATCAGTACCGGAAGCGGACCGTCCGACTCCTTGTACCCCTCGGGGAGCAGCACGGCGCACGGAATTCGCCGTGCGCCCCCCTCGGTGAGGTGGACCCGGGCGGAGAGGACCGGCTCCTGCGCATGGCTCGTCACGGTCGCGATCCGCTTGCCGTCCCGGACCACCTGAACCAGGGCCCCGGACCGGTCCAGGGAGTGGGTGACCAGCACCGTCACCCCGCCCGCGCGGACCGCCGAGTGCATCCCGGCCCCTTCGGACACTCGTTCCACACCCAGTTCGTTGACCCGGTAGACATGGGTCTCGCCGAGCTCCGGCTCGGCCGCCTCCTCACCGGCCGTGGCCGAGACCAGGATGTCCGACTCGCCGATGTCCAGCACCGCCTGGAGCTGCAACTGCGCCCCGGTCAGCAGCCGGTCGCCGACCGCGAGCACCCGCGCCCCGCCCTCGTCCGCGATCCGCACGAGCCGGCCGTCCGGCGCCCAGGCCGGCACCCCGGGGAAGATTTCCAGCCAAACCGGATCCTCGTCGGCATGCACCGTCCGCGTCGAACCGGTCTCCGGGTCCACCGCGAGGAAGAGGTGACTCTGCTGGTCGCGGGACTGCACCAGCAGCAGCGGCGCCCCCTGTGACGACCAGTGCACCTGCGCCAGATAGGGGTGGCGCGCCCGGTCCCAGACCACTTCGGTGCGTGCCCCGTCCAGGCCCATCACGAAGAGCCGCACGTCGGCGTTGGGCGTCCCGGCCGCCGGGTAGGCGACCTCGGCGGGCCTGCGGTCCGGGTGCGCGGGGTCCGCGATCCACCACCGCTGCACGGGGGCGTTGTCGACCCGGGCGACCAGCAGCCGGTCCGAATCCGGCGACCACCAGAAGCCGCGCGAGCGCTGCATCTCCTCGGCCGCGATGAACTCCGCGAGACCGTACGAGACATCGTCCCCGTCCGGCTCGGCGAGCGCCCGGTCGCCGTCGCCCTCCGCACCCACGACCCGCAGAGCACCCTTGGACACATATGCGATGTGTCGTCCGTCCGGTGACGGCCGGGGGTCGATCACCGGGCCCGGCACCGGCAGCGCGCGGGCCGTACCCGCCCGCAGTTCGGCGACGTACACCTTCCCGGAGAGCGCGAAGGCGGCCAACTCGGCCGCCGCGTCGACCGCGTAGCCGACGATCCCCGACGACCCCTCGCGGCTGCGCTCGCGCCTGGCCCGCTCCTGCGCCGACAGCCGCTCCGCCGAACCCCCCAGCAGGGCCTGGGGATCGGCGACCACGCGCTCCCGGGGGGCTCCGTCCTTCGGCAGGTCGAGGACCCACAACTGGCCCGAACGGTCCGTCCCGGAGCCCGAGCGCAGGAAGATCACCCGCTCCCCGTCGGGTGAAACGGTGAACGACCGAGGGGCGCCGAGGGTGAATCGCATCGTCCTGGCGTGCTGACGGGGAAAAGAGATCTTCTGCGAAGTCATGCACCGAACCTAGTCCCCGACCGCCCGGTCGTGCGCCCCTCGTGCTGCTGTGCCCCGATCAATGCGTTACGACGGATAGTTATGATCCGTAGCGCTCGGTGGGTATGAACCTGCTGGCTCCATGTGTGCTGCCCGTCCCGACCGTACTGATGGAGGTGAACCGCCGTGGCACTCTCGATTTCGGCGGTGGTGCTGCTGGCGATCGTCGTCTTCCTGCTGATCCGGAAATCCGGACTGAAGGGCGGACATGCGGTGGTCTGCGCACTGCTCGGTTTCTATCTCGCCAGCTCGTCGATCGCGCCGAGCATCTCGAACCTGACCACGAATGTGGCGGGCATGATCGGAAGCCTCAAGTTCTGAGGCCCGGCCCGTCGGCGGTCGGTGCGCGGTGGTCGGTGCGCGGGGTGCGGTGGTCGGTGCGGGCGTTGATCGGTGCGCCCGGCTCGTAGGGTGGTCCCCATGACGGACCATCCCGCCCGGCGCCTCCTCCTGGTGCACGCGCACCCCGACGACGAGTCGATCAACAACGGCGCCACCATGGCCAAGTACGCGGCCGAGGGTGCCCAGGTCACCCTGGTGACCTGCACGCTCGGCGAGGAGGGCGAGGTCATCCCGCCCTCACTCGCCCATCTCGCGGCCGATCGGGACGACACCCTGGGCCCGTACCGCCGGGGCGAGCTCGACGCGGCGATGAAGGAGCTGGGGGTCACCGACCACCGGCTCCTGGGCGGGCCCGGACGCTTCCGCGACTCCGGAATGATGGGCGCCGAGCAGAACCACCGCCCCGGCGCCTTCTGGGCCGCCGACGTGGACGACGCCGCCGGGCACCTGGTGGAGGTGATCCGCTCGGTGCGCCCGCAGGTCCTGGTCACCTACGACCCCGACGGCGGCTACGGACACCCCGACCACATCCAGGCCCACCGGGTCGCGATGCGCGCAGCCGAGCTCGCCGCCGATCCCGGGCACCGCACCGGGTCAGGTGCTCCGCACACCATCGCCAAGATCTACTGGAACCGGGTGCCCCGCACGGTCGCGGAGGAGGGCTTCGCCCGCCTCCGGGAGACGGCGCCGGACGCCTTCCCCTCCATCGCCGCCATCGACGACGTGCCGGGCGTGGTCGACGACGCCAGGATCACCGCGCGGATCGACGGCACGGCCCACGCCGCCGCCAAGAGCGCCGCGATGCGGGCCCACGCCACCCAGATCCTCGTGGACGGCCCTTTCTTCGCCCTCTCCAACGACCTCGGCCAGCCCCTCTTCACCGCCGAGTACTACGAGTTGGTGCGCGGCGATTCCGGAGCCCCCCGGGGGGCCCGGGAGGACGATCTGTTCGCGGGCGTGGCGGGAGCGGAGCGATGAGCGGCGGCAAGCAGCGCGCACCGCGCCCCTCGAACGCCGCCGGGGGCGGCGCGCCCACCGGCCTGGCCGCGCCCCTCGATCCCGGGCGGATCGCCGCCTATGCGGGCCTCGCCGTGCTGGGCGCGCTCGTGGGGCTCGCCGGAGCACTCGTCCAAGCCGCCTGGTTCCCCGCCGGATTGCTGCTCGCGCTGCTGGCCGCCGCCGGGCTCTTCCACGGCGGACGCCTCCTCTTCGGCACCCAGCTCGGCGCCCTGGCGCCCGCCGCGGGATGGCTGATTTCGATCGTCGTTCTGCTGGGCGGACGCCCGGAAGGCGACTATGTCTTCGGCGATGAACTGGGCCTGACTCTTTTCATGCTGGGCGGGATGGCTGTCGCTGTGATCTGTGCCACCATGTCGCGGTCGCCCCAACAGGGCGCCGACAGTGGCCGACCTGGCAAGTAATGTGCCACGTCCGATCCCGTAATGCCCCTTGTCCGTCCGGTGTCCGCGCGGCTGTTTCCCCCGGTCGCGGGGTGTGCGCCGACGGCGCCCAGTATGGTGGTTCGCGCGCCGAGCCGTCCCCTGGCCTGCGGCATGGGGGAAGTACGGGCGGCGGAGCCAATCGGGAGAACCTGCTTTGAGTCGTGAAACTGACAGTTCGTCCTCCGGGCCCCAGGGGCGCGGGGGAGCCGCGTACCCCTCGGGGACGCCGCCGTACGGATCCCGCCAGTATCCGTCGCTGCACCCCTCGCAGGATGCCCCGGCGGGGGCCCCGGAGCCTGCGGACCCGTCCCAGTCCGAGGAGCCGAGGACCGAGACGACCCTGACGACGCGTATCCGGATCAACATTCCGGGCTCGCGTCCCATCCCGCCCGTCGTCATGCGTACGCCCGTGGGTGACACCGACAACGCCGACGTCGAGCGCACCGGCAGCATTCCGCGCCCCGGTTCGCCCGCGGCGGACGGTGTGCCGGGCGCGTCCGACGCCCCGTCGGCTGCCGAGGCCCGGACCGATTCCGCGAGCGCGGAACCGGCTGCCGAGAAGCCGGCCAGGGAGAAGAGCGGCAGCGACTGGTTCGCCCCGCGCAAGGCCCCCACGAACACCTCGGTCGCCGGTGGCGGTGCGCCCGGCGGCGGTACGGAAGGTGGCGGTACGGCCGGTGGCGCCGAAGGCGTCGGAGGTGCCGGAGGTGCCGCACCCACGCCGCCCCGTGCCGATCTGCCGTACTTCTCGGACGGTCCGCAGCGCGGCGGCGACCAGGGCGCTCCCCGCTCCGACGACTTCGGGACCGGTGGCCCCGCGTCCGGCGGCTCGCGTCCGACGCCGAACCTCGGCGTGCGCACCCCCGGCCCCGCGGGACCCACCACGGGCCCGGTCACCGGCACTTCGTCCCTCACACCGAACCTCGGCGGGCCGGGCGGCCAGGGCCCCATGGGCTCCGGTCCGATGGGCTCCGGCCCCGACGGCCCGCCGCGGATGTCCGACGACACCGCGGTGCTGACGCCGCAGTTCGCGGCCCCCGCCCCGGCCGCCTCCGGTCCCGGCGGCAACGTCTCCGGTGACACGCTCACCAGCGGCATCCCCGTCGTTCCGCCGGAGTTCCGGGCGCCGTCCCTGTTCCCGGGCACGCCCGGTGCGGACGGCCCCGAAGCGGCGCCCCGCGGCCAGGCCGACCCGATGGGCACCGGACCGGCCGGACCCGGCGCCGCGTCGCCGGCTCCCGCCCCGCGCCCCGAACCGGCGTCCGCGCCCGCGAAGAAGCAGGGTCGCTCCAAGCTGGTCCTCCTCGGCGCCGGTGTCGTCCTGCTGCTCGGTGTCGCGTACGGCGCCGGGCTGCTGATGAACCACTCCGACGTGCCCAAGGGCACCACCGTCCTCGGCGTCGACATCGGCGGCGGCACGAAGGAAGAGGGCGTCACCAAGCTGGACGCCGCCCTCGGCAAGCGTGCAGCGACCCCGCTCCAGCTCTCGGTGGACGGCAGGAAGACCGAGCTCGCGCCGGACAAGGCCGGGCTCGCCCTGGACAGCCAGAAGACAGTGCGTGGGGCGGCGGGCAGCGACTACAACCCGGTCTCCGTCATCGGCTCGCTCTTCGGCGGCAAGCGCGCCGTCGACCCCGTGATCCCGGTCGACAAGGAGAAGCTCGGCGTCGCGCTGACGGACCTGGCGGGCGTCTCGGGCTCGGCCAACGACGGCACGATCAAGTTCGAGCCGGGCAAGGCCGTCGCCGTACCCGGGAAGTCGGGCAAGACGCTGGACGTCAACCAGTCGATGACCTCGGTGCGCGACGCGTACCGCGCCCAGGTGCAGACCGGCCGGACGAAGGTTGTCCAACTGCCCGTCACCACCAGCGAACCCACCATCGCCCAGGCCGAACTGGACCGGGCGATGAAGGAGTTCGCGAAGCCCGCGATGTCCGGCCTGATCACCATCAAGGCCGGCGCCAAGCAGATCCAGTTCGGCCCGGCCAGGTCGCTGCCGCAGATCCTCTCGATGGTGCCGATCGAGGGCAAGCTCGTCCCGCACTACGACAAGAAGGCCATCGACACCCTCTGCGACGGCGTCTTCGACGGCATCATGATCACCAAGGGTGACGGCAAGAAGCACCAGCTCAGCGCGGACGACGTGGCACACGCCATGCAGAGCGCACTGCTCGGCAAGACCCCTGCCGAGCGGACCGTGGTCATCGACCTCGGCGGCAACGGCTGACCGCAGCGCCCGGAGCACCGCACGCCCGCCCCCGACCGGACCCCCGGCCGGGGGCGGCGCCGTATCCGCGGTGCCCCGCCCGACGACATCGGCGTCACGGCCACGGCATGACATCCGTCATCCCGTTTCCACGACCGGCGGCCCTGCCGCGGCCACCCCCTCCTCGGCCACGCTTGACGCATGACAACGACAACCGCCGAGGCCACCGGGGCGAAGACCGCCGCGGTCCGCTTCGATCAGGTCAGCAAGGCGTACGGAGCGGTGCGCGCCGTCGACGGGCTCACCCTCGACCTGCACCCCGGCGAGACCGTGGCGCTTCTCGGACCCAACGGTGCCGGGAAGTCCTCCACCCTGGATCTGCTGCTGGGACTGCGCGCCGCCGACTCCGGATCGGTCCGGGTGTTCGACACGACCCCGCAGAACGCCATCGCCGCGGGCCGGGTCGGCGCGATGCTCCAGACCGGCGGCCTGATGGAGGACGTCACGGTCAAGGAACTGGTCGGCCTCGCCTGCGACCTGCACCCCAGGCCGTTCCCGGTGGCGGAGGTGCTGTCCCGCGCAGGCATCGCGCAGATCGCCGACCGGATGGTCAACAAGCTCTCCGGCGGCCAGGAACAGCGTGTCCGCTTCGCGCTCGCCACCGCCGGCGCCAACGACCTGATCGTCCTCGACGAGCCGACCACCGGCATGGACGTCACCGCCCGGCAGGCCTTCTGGGCCACCATGCGCGAGCAGGCCGAGCAGGGCCGTACCGTCCTGTTCGCCACCCACTACCTCGAAGAGGCCGACGCGATCGCCGACCGCGTCCTCGTCCTCCACAAGGGCCGGCTCCTCGCCGACGGGACCGCCGCCGAGATCAAGGCGAAGGCCGGGGCCCGCCGGATCTCCTTCGAGCTTCAGGGCCCGGTCGACGAGGCGGCCCTGCGCGGCCTGCCGTTCCTCGCCGCGCTCGACATCACGGGCAACCGGGTCCGGATCCAGTCGCGTGACGCCGACGCGACCGTCCACGCCGTGTACGGACTCGGCCTCTACCCGCGCGAACTCGAAGTCGCCGGACTCGGCCTGGAGCAGGCCTTCGTCGCCATCACCGAGGCCGAGGAGGCCAGGACCGCATGAATACTCTGATCAGGCTCGAAGTCACCCGCACCCTGCGGAACAAGAAGTTCATGTTCTTCTCGGTCATCTACCCCTCGGTGATCTACCTCCTCATCTCGGGCACCCAGAACACCACCGACCGGATCCCGCACACCGAGCTCACCTTCCAGGCCTTCTTCATGGTCTCGATGGCCTCCTTCGGGGCGCTGACCGCCGTCCTCATGGGCAACAGCGAACGCATCGCCAAGGAGCGCGAGAAGGGCTGGGTCCGCCAGCTGCGGCTGACCGCGCTGCCCAGCCGCGGCTACATCCTGGCGAAGATCGCCAGCGCGGCGACGGTCACCCTGCCCTGCATCGTCGTGGTCTTCCTGGTCGCCGCCGCGGTCAAGCACGTACGGGTCGAGACCTGGCAGTGGTTCGCGCTGGCCGGGGTCATCTGGGCCGGTTCGCTGGTCTTCGCGGCGCTCGGCGTCGCCATCGGCTACCTCGCCAGCGGAGACTCGGTCCGCCCGCTCACCATGATCATCTACTTCGGTCTCTCCATCCTCGGCGGCCTGTGGATGCCCAGTGCGACCTTCCCGCAGTGGCTCCAGAACATCTCCGAGTGGCTGCCCACACACGCGTACGCTTCTCTCGGCCAGGCGATCGAGATGGGCGGATCGCCGCACGCCGAGGACGTCGCCATCCTCTGCGCCTACTTCCTGGTCTTCGCGGGCGGCGCGGCCTGGCTCTACCGGAAGGACACCCTGAAGGCGTGAACGACGACGAGACGTCCGTGGGCATCGGGCGCCCGCCCAGCAACCGCAAGCAGTTCTGGATCAAACTGCTGTGGATCGGCATCTGGCTCGCGTTCATGAGCGCCCCGGTCAAGGACCTCGCCGAGGGCGACCACACGCCCTGGGCGACGGCGCTCGGCTCGCTCGGCCTGCTGACCTTCGTCGGGGCCTACCTGCTCCTGCTCTTCCGGCACACGTCCAAACCCCTGGACCGCCGGCTCGTACACACCGCGATCGCCTTCCTCGGCGCCCTCGCCCTTCTCCTCACCCTCACGCTCGGCACCTCGTGGCTGGTCCTCTTCGTGTACGTGTCGGTCTCCGTCGGCGCCACCCTGCCGCTGCGGACGGCCCGTTGGCTCATCCCCGTGGTCACGGCGGTCCTGGTCACCGTCGGCCTGAGCGGCGACCACCCCCGCGAGATCATCACCGCACTGATCTTCCCCGCGCTGCTCGGCGGATTCTCGATGACCGGGGTACGGCAGCTGATCCGTACGACGATCGAGCTGCGCGAGGCCCGCGCCACCGTCGCCCAGCTCGCCGCCAACGAGGAACGGCTCAGGCTCGCCCGCGATCTGCACGACCTGCTCGGCCACTCGCTCTCCCTGATCACGCTCAAGAGCGAGCTCGCCGGCCGGATGCTCCCCGACCACCCGGAACAGGCGGCCGCCCAGGTCGCGGACATCGAACAGGTCAGCCGCCAGGCCCTGGCGGACGTACGCAGCGCGGTCACCGGCTACCGCCGCCCGACCCTCCCCGGCGAACTCGCGGGCGCCCGCACGGCCCTGGCCGCCGCGGGCATCACCGCCGACATCCCGGCCGAGGCCCCCGACGACCTCCCCGAGAAGCCGGAGGAGGTGCTGGCCTGGGCGCTGCGGGAAGCCGTCACCAACGTCGTACGGCACAGCGGGGCCCGCCGCTGCACGGTCACCCTCGTCCCGCGCCAGACCCTGGACGGCAGACTCCTCGAACTCACCGTCCGCGACGACGGAGTCGGGCCCTCGGGCAGCAAGCCCGGCAACGGCCTCACCGGCATCGGTGAACGCCTCGCCACGGTCGACGGCACGCTGCGGACCTCGGCCGGCGACGCCGTCTCCGGTTCCGGCAAGGGCTTCACCCTGACCTTGAGTGTTCCGCTCGATTCCGGCCTAGGATCCACGGAATGAGCGTGATCAGACTTCTCCTGGCCGAGGACCAGTCCATGGTGCGCGAGGCCCTCGCGGCGCTTCTCGGCCTGGAACCCGACATCGAGGTGGTGGCCCAGGTCGCCCGCGGGGACGAGGTGCTGGCCGCCGCCCACGCACACGACATCGACGTGGCGCTCCTGGACATCGAGATGCCCGGCATGACGGGCATCGACGCGGCGGCCGCCCTGCACCGCGAACTCCCGGCCGTGAAGGTCGTCGTCGTCACCACCTTCGGCCGCCCCGGCTATCTGCGCCGGGCGATGGAGTCGGGCGCCGACGCCTTCCTGGTGAAGGACGCCCCGGCCGCCCAACTGGCCGAGGCGGTAAGGAAGGTGCTCGCCGGCGAACGCGTCATCGACCCCACCTTGGCGGCAGCGGCCCTCGCCGACGGGGCGAGCCCCCTCACCGACCGCGAACGCGACGTACTGCGCACGGCGGCCGACGGCTCCACCAACGCGGAGATCGCCGCCGCCCTCCACCTCTCGCAGGGGACGGTCCGCAACTACCTCTCCATGGCCATCCAGAAAATGGCGGCCCGCAACCGCGCGGAGGCCGTCCGCATCGCGCGCGAGAAGGGCTGGCTCTAGCGCGCCGCCGCCATCAGGCGCTGCTCGTCGAATCCGCCCGGAGCACGGCCGTCGCGAACGGCCGCTCGGCACGGCGCCATCGACCAGGTCGCTCCACCCGGAGACGAGCTGCGGCAGAGGTACCCGTTGTGGTTGAACGTGACGAGTGGCCCATGATGTGTCACGTTCTTCGCCGGGGGCAGGGCTGCCGGACCGCATGTGCGGCCCGGCCCCGTGGAGTTCTCGCTCGCCGGTCCGGGCTCAGGTAGGGAATGTGCCGAGCGGACTGTGCTGGAGCAGGTGCTTGGGCAGGTATTCGGATTCGACGTCGACAGGGAGTCCCAGACCCTGGACCGGCGCCGGGAAAGCGCTGCAGTCATGGATGCAGTCGCGGATGGATGCGGGGTCAGCCGGTGCTCGCCGCAGTGGAGAACGGGGAGAAGGGGCCGTCCAGGGCGGCCCATTGCAGGAGCAGGATGGTCTTGCCGTCGGTGATGCGCCCGTCACGGATCATGGACAGCGCCTCGGTGAAACCGAGTTCGAGCACTTCGATGTCCTCGCCGTCCTCCTCAAGGCCGCCGCCGGTTCCGGTGCGGTCGGCCGGCGTGTAGGGGGCGGCGAAGAAGTGCAGGCGCTCGGTGACCGAGCCGGGGCTCATGTAGGCGTCCAGGACATGGGCGATCGGGCCGAGCGTCACGCCGAGTTCCTCGGCGCTCTCGCGGCGGATCGCGGCGAGCGGGTCGTCGCCGTCGAGCAGCCCGGCCGCGGCCTCGATGAGCATGCCGTCCGGGTGGTCGTTGACGTAGGCCGGGTAGCGGAACTGTCGGGTGAGGAGCACCTGGCCGCGCCCGGTGTCGTACGGCAGGACGACCGCGCCGTTGCCGCGATCGTACGTCTCGCGCTGCTGGGTGTCCCAGCGTCCGTCGCGGCGCCGGTAGTCGAAGGTGGTGCGGCGCAGTACGTGCCAGCCCCGGGAGGTGAGTTCCACGTCGCGGACCACGACGTCGGGGTTGCGGTCCAGGCCGCGTCCGGCGCGGTCGAGGCCGGTGCGGCCGCGGTGGTCGGGGGCATCGATGCCGGGTCGGGCGTTCGGCTTGTCGGTCATGGCGCGCTACAGTACACGCAGAAACATGCAAGAACAGGAGAGAGTGTGCATGCTGGCTGCTGAGCGACGTGACCACCTGCTGAGTCTGCTCGCCCGTGAGGGCAAGGTCGTGGCCAAGGACGTCGCCGCGGACCTGGGCATCTCGGAGGACAGCGTGCGGCGCGACCTCCGCGACCTCGCGGGCGAGGGACTCTGCCACCGTGTCTACGGCGGAGCGCTGCCCGTCTCCCCGGCCGTGGCCGACTATGCCGCCCGGAAGACGGTCACCCCGGACGGCAAGCGGAAGGTCGCCGCGGCGGCCGCCGCGCTGGTACGGCCGGGCAGTGCCCTGATCCTGGACGGCGGCACCACGGCCCTCGCCGTCGCCCGCGCGCTCCCGCCGGTCCTGGCCTGCACCGTGATCACCCACAGCCCGACGATCGCCGTCGAACTGCTCGGCCATCCGCGGGCCGAGGTCTTCCTGCTCGGCGGCCGCGTCTTCAAGCACTCGGCGGTCGCCTGCGGTGCCGCCGCGGTGGAGGCCGCCCAGAACATCTCGGCCGACCTCTGCCTGCTCGGCGTCACCGGCGTCCACCCGGAGGCGGGGCTGACCACCGGTGACGCCGAGGAGGCCGCGATGAAGCGCGCCCTGGCCGCGCGGGCCGCGGACACCTACGTCCTCGCCTCGTCCGAGAAGATCGGCACGGCCTCACGGTTTCGCGTCCTGCCCTGGGAGGAGATCAGCGGACTGATCACCGACGCAGGCCCCCGCCACGCGGTCGTCGAGCAGCTCACGGCGCGCGGCGTGGAGGTCCTGGCAGCCGGCTGAGAGCGCGGGAGGCGGATCGGGGACTCGGCTCGTTGCGGCAGGACCGGGCGTCGATCGAGGCGTGGCTGGGCTTCGTGCGGTCGATCCAGTCCGGCTCGGTCCTGACGAGCAGGGGAAGGCTGCCCAGGATGCCGGTGATCCGACCGGTGCGCCGGTGTGCGGGGGCCTGCCGCCCCCGCACTCTTCCGCGCAGTCCGTCAGTCCGTCAGTGCGTCAGCGTCTCGCTGAAGCGGGACGGGCCGGTCGGGGCGCCGATCGTGGCGGCGCCGAACGAGACGGAGCCCTTCGCGATGATGCCGGAGGCATCCGTACCGAAGATCCACAGCGCGCCCCTGCCGCTGTTCTCCGTCGGGGCGCCGACCACCATCTCCGTGCGGCCCTTGCCGTCGTAGGCGCCCAGGGAGAGGGCCGCGCCGAACTGGTCGCCCGCCTCGGCCACCCCCGGAACCCCTGCCGTGTACTGGCCGAACTCCTTGGAGCCCGCACCGCTCACGCCGTTCGGGCCGCCCTTGAGCACGAGGACCCGGCCGGCGTCGGCGATGCCGTTGATCTTCTCGTTCGGCAGGCCCACGGCCACGTCCGGGTAGCCGTCGCCGTTCGTGTCGCCCAGCGCCAGGCTGTAGCCCATTTGGTCGTGGTACTCGGCCGTGCCCGGGACGCCTTCGGTGTCCTGGTTGATCCAGACGGGCTTGCGGCCGGTGCTCTGCCCCGTCGGGCCGCCGTACGAGATGAAGAGCGCGCCGCCCTTCTTCACGGGGGTGTCCTCGTTCGCCCACTCGCTGCCGCGCCCGATGGCGATGTCCCCGTGACCGTCCTTGTCCAGGTCGGCGATGCCCACGGCGGTGCCGCCGACGCCCGCACCGTCCGCGTCCTTGATCTCGACCGGGGCGGCGAAACCGGTGCGGCCGCCCTTCAGCAGGTACGTGTGCTGCTGCCACGGGTCGCCCGGACCGAAGCCGAGGATCACCAGGTCGCCCAAGCCGTCGCCGGTCACGTCACCCACCGCGATCTCCGAGGTGTCGAGGGCGTCCGTGCCGTCGACCGTGAAGGAGTTGATCCCGCTCCACTGGCCGGTGCGGCTGACCGGGCCGTGCAGGACGTGGCCGCCGCGCCGTACGTCGCCCACCGCGATGTCGGGGACGCCGTCGCCGTCCACGTCGCCCACATCGAGGTCGCCGGTGGCGTCCTGCTGGTCGCCGGGGACGGGCTTCAGGATCGTGACGTTCTTCGAAAGGCCGGACGCGCCACCCCAGTTGACGGCAAGCACAGTGCCCTTGTCGCCGTCCGTCGTCGTTCCCCAGAGGCGGCCGACGAGATCTGCGTAACCATCGTTGTCCAGGTCTGCGCTGCGCAGGTTCGTGCCGTAGCGCGCGTCCCCCGGGTTGTTGATGCCCGAGCGGTTCGGCCAGGTCAGCACCTGCTTGCGGGCGGAGGACAGGCCGCCGGGGCCGCCGAAGAGGACGCTCACGGCGCCCGCGCCCTCCGAGCCGCCGACGGTGGCCATGGGGGCGCCCACGGCCACGTCCGGGTAGCCGTCGCCGTTGAAGTCGTCACGCAGCCGCTTGCTGCTCGGCGCGCTCGCCGCCTGGGCGGGCGGCTGTGCCGCCGGGGCGGACGACCGTGCGGCGGCGTGGCCGACGGGAGCGGCCACGGCTCCGGCGACCAGGACGATCCCGGTCACGATCGCCAGCCGACGGCGTTGGGAAAGGACGGGCACGTCGATCAACTCCGGTGTTCGGTAAGCGAGTCGGGGCACTACGGAATCAGGTTCCGTACTGCCCCGTACGACCTCGCGGCCCGGCGGACGGTTGTGCCGCACCGTCGACGAGCGCCGGTGATCAGCCCTTCTCGAAGGTGTCCAGGTGGGCGAAGGCCACCACGTTGTCCTCGTAGTCCTTCGCGGTCTTGTTGTACGTGCCGCCACAGGTGATCAGGCGGAGCTGGGCGGTGTCGGTGTCGGCGTAGACCCGGTCGTCCGGGAACTGTGCCTTGCTGAACTGCTCGACGGAGTCGACCTTGAAGGTGGCCACCGAGCCGTCGGCGCGGGTGATGTCGACCTTGGCGCCGGGCTTGAGGTACCGCAGCTGGAGGAAGACGGCCGGACCGGTCATCGTGTCGACGTGGCCCGCCACGATCGCGGCGCCGCGCTCGCCGGGGGCGACGCCGTCCTTGTACCAGCCGACCAGGTTGTTGTCGTTGGGAGGCGGCGCGTTCAGCTGGCCGGTGGGGCCGAGGGACAGGTCGGTGAACGGCGCGTCGACGCCGATGGTCGCGATCCGCAGCCGCTTCGGGACGGAAGCCGACATCGCCGGGCCGACGGTGGCCTTGGACGAGGTGACGGGGTCGGGCGCGGCATGGGAGCCGAGGACCTCGGGGACTTCGGGAACGGCGGGCGCGACCGCTGCGGGCGGGGCCGGCGGCTTGTCGTCGACCGAGGTGCCGAAGGAGTTGTAGATGAGGACCATGCCGAGCCCGGCTGTCACGGCGGGCCACATCAGGGCGCGGCCCAGTGTGGTTCGGGGGGCAGTCCGGGTGGGGGTGGAGCCGGTCGACTGCGGGGCGGCCATGGGACGTGCCTTTCGGTCGTGCGGTGTCGAGGAGGAGAGCGGGGACGGGAGGGGGAGGGGAGGAGCCGGGCTTATCCGGGGCTTATCGGGGGGTAAAAGCAGTCGCCGCGGCCGCCGCCCCGAAGGGCAACGACCGCGACAACCGAACTGCTGGCTGGAGGGTTGGCCCGGTCAGGCCATCGCGCCACCGGTCGACTGGCGACGGCGCAGCTTGTACGCACCGACGCCGACACCGCCGAGCAGCAGCGCCGAGCCGGCGGCCAGGCCGCCACCGGTCATCGCCATGCCGCCGCCGCCGGCGTGGACGCCGCCACGGGGCCGGTCGCCGCCGCGACCGCTGTAGCCGCCCTCGTCGCCGCCACGGCCGCCGTAGCCGCCGCCGCGGCCGCCCTCGTCGCCGCCGCGACCGCCGCGACCGCCCTCGTCGCCGCCGCGACCGCCTTCGTCGCCGCCGCGACCGCCTTCGTCGCCGCCACGGCCGCCGCGACCGCCTTCGTCGCCGCCACGGCCACCCTCGTCGCCGCCACGGCCGCCGCGACCGCCTTCGTCGTCACTGGCGATCACGGAGGCCATGAAGCCGCCGCCGGCGTGGACGCCGCCACGGGGGCCATCGCCGCCACGGCCGCCGCCGCGACCGCCTTCGTCGCCGCCGCGGCCGCCGCGGTCTCCGCCACGGCCGCCTTCGTCGCCGCCGCGGCCGCCGCGGTCTCCGCCACGGCCGCCTTCGTCGCCGCCGCGACCACCCTCGTCTCCGCCGCGACCGCCTTCGTCGCCGCCGCGACCACCCTCGTCTCCGCCGCGACCGCCTTCGTCGCCGCCGCGACCGCCTTCGTCGCCGCCACGGCCGCCGCGACCGCCTTCGTCGTCACTGGCGATCACGGAGGCCATGAAGCCGCCGCCGGCGTGGACGCCGCCACGGGGGCCATCGCCGCCACGGCCGCCGTAGCCGCCGCCGCGGCCACCTTCGTCGCCGCCGCGGCCACCCTCGTCGCCGCCGCGGCCGCCGCGGTCTCCGCCGCGGCCACCCTCGTCGCCGCCGCGGTCTCCACCGCGGCCTCCCTCGTCGCCGCCGCGGCCCTCACCGCGGTCGGACTTTCCGTGGTCTTCGCCGCGCGAGGACGAGGAACCGTTGTCGTGGCCCGAGTCGCCCGACGCGACCATGGCGTAGGCGGACGGGCCGGTGATGGCGAGGACCGCTGTGACAGCGGCCGTAGCGAACAGTGTGCGGGCAGAGCGCATCTGAACACATTCCTTCCGGCGCAACTGCGAAGAGTGACTGGGTGTCGACTCATTGTGGCGCAGTGGCGACGTGATCCACCGTCAGCCGGAATGCGAATTCGCGCCAATGCAAAACGCCGCATTGGGGCTACGCCGTGGGCTCTTCGGGTGGCGTTTGGCCGATAATCACCCGTTGGACTGCACGCGGTAGCGCGTGAGGTTTGGGCGACGGGGTTCCACTCGTTTGCCGACCTGGAGCCGTCCGCCGCCCGCCCCTTGAGCTTCCTCGAATTGACGTCAACAGCGCCTGTGAGCAGGTGAGTTGAAAAAGGACACGAGCGGTGTGCCGGTCCGGACGGCGCGGCCTTTGCGGCCTGCTGGGTTGCCGTGCGTGCGCTATTGGGTCCGCGTCGGCGACGGACCCGAATCCGGCGACGCGCCGTCACGTCGACCTGCTTGCCTTCGAGTGGTAAATCGGTTGTCCGGGGTCCGGATCCCCTGCTGTACTCACCCACGGAATTCGATCGACGAAGGAGCGGGTCATGCGAGGAACTCACATGTTCATTCAGGCGGGAATTGTCACCGATCTTGAGGACATGGAGTTTCGTGCACACGCTGAATCTGGGAATCCTGGCGCATGTCGACGCGGGTAAGACGAGCCTGACCGAGCGGCTGCTCCACACCGCCGGCGTCATCGACGAGATCGGCAGCGTCGACAAGGGCAGCACCCGAACCGATTCTCTGGCGCTCGAACGGCAACGCGGCATCACGATCAAGTCCGCCGTCGTCTCGTTCGCCATCGACGGCACCACGGTCAATCTGATCGACACCCCCGGGCACCCGGATTTCATCGCCGAGGTGGAACGGGTACTGAGCGTGCTCGACGGCGCGGTGCTGGTCGTCTCCGCGGTGGAGGGCGTACAGGCGCAGACCCGCGTACTGATGCGGACGCTGCGACGCCTGCGCATTCCCACGCTCATCTTCGTGAACAAGGTCGACCGCGGCGGTGCGCGGTGCGACTCCGTCCTGCGGGACATCTCCGAGAAACTCGCCCCGGCCGTCGTCGCCATGGGGTCGGTCGACGCTCCCGGCGGCCGCGACGCCCGGTGCACGCCGTACGCCCACGCAGACGTCGGCTTCACCGACCGGCTGACCGAGCTGCTCGCCGACCACGACGACGCGCTTCTGGCCGCATACGTCGAGAACGCCGCGGCGCTCCCGTACGACAGGCTCCGCGAGGAGCTGTCGACGCAGACCGGGCGGGCGGCGGTGTATCCGGTGTACTTCGGCTCGGCGATCACCGGGACCGGGGTGGACGCACTGATCCACGGGGTCACAGAGCTGCTCCCGGCGAGCCGGGGTGATGCCGACGGGCCGGTCTCGGGCACCGTCTTCAAGGTGGAGCGCGGACCGGGCGGCGAGAAGACGGCGTACGTCCGGATGTTCTCCGGCACGGTGCGGATCCGCGACCGGCTGCCGTTCGGACGGGGCGACGGGCGCGCCGAGGGCAGGGTGACCGGGATCAGCGTCTTCGACCAGGGCTCGGCCGTCCGAGGGGCGGCGGTCCCGGCGGGCCGGATCGCGAAGTTCCAGGGGCTCGACGGCATCCGGATCGGTGATCCGGTCGGCGAACCGGACGCGGCCCCGCCGGGCCGGTGGTTCGCCCCGCCGACGCTGGAATCGGTGGTGGTCCCCATCCCTCCGGCGAGCCGGGGTGAACTGCTCTTCGCGCTCGCGCAGCTCGCCGAACAGGACCCGCTGATCGATCTGCGGCAGGACGACATCCGTGAAGAGGTGTCCGTCTCGCTCTACGGCGAAGTGCAGAAGGAGGTCGTCCAGGCGACGCTGGCCGACGAATACGGAATCGGCGTCACCTTCCGCGAGACCACGACGATCTGCCTGGAGCGGCCGAAGGGCAGCGGAGCAGCGTACGAGATCATCGATCAGGGCGGGAATCCGTTTCTGGCGACCGTCGGTCTGAGGGTCGACCCCGCCCCGGTCGGCAGCGGTATCGCCTACCGGCTGGAGGTGGAGCTCGGATCGATGCCCTTCTCCCTGATGAGGGCGGTGGAGGAGACGGTGGGGGAGACCCTGCGGCAGGGCATTCACGGCTGGCAGGTCACCGACTGCGTCGTGACCATGACGCATTCCGGTTACTGGCCCCGCCAGAGCCATTCCCATGCCGTTTTCGACAAGAGCATGTCGAGCACCGCGGGGGACTTCCGGAATCTGACCCCGCTGGTCCTGATGAGCGCTCTGATGGAGGCCGGCACCACCGTGCACGAGCCGATCCACCGGTTCCGTCTGGAACTCCCGGCGGAGCTGCTCGGCCCGGTCCTGCCCGTACTCGCCCAGCTGCGCGCCGTCCCCGGGACACCGGCCGTGCACGGTTCCCTCTGTGTGCTGGAGGGCGAGATCCCGGCGGCCCGCGTCCATGAACTCCAGCAGCAGCTGCCGGCCCTGACGCGTGGCGAAGGGGTCCTGGAGTCCGAGTTCGCCTCCTACCGGGCGGTCGCCGGCACGGCCCCGGACCGGCCGCGCACCGACCGAGACCCGCTCAACCGCAAGGAGTACCTGCTGCGCACGGCACGCAGGGTCGGCTGAGGGGGCCGGTCCGCAGGGCTACAGGGGCGACGGGGCAAGCGGCGGTCCCACGCCGCCCCGTCGCCCTGCGGACCGCCCTCAGTTCAGCAGCGACCGGGCGGCCCGCGCCCGGCGGCGGATCGCCTCCGCGGCCGCGGGCTCCACCTCGGCGACCACGTCCGCGTACTCCTCCATCTCCGCCGCACCGCGCAGGAACTGCCCGCTCTGTACGAGCAGCTGGGCGCGCTCGTACCGCAGCCTGGCGGGGTGCGAGGGGAGCAGCAGCGACAGGTCCACCGCCCACAGCGCCACGTCCGTGCGCTCCGGACGGGCCGCCGCCCAGGCCCTGATGTTGTTCAGGATCCGCAGCACGATCTCCAGCGGCCGGGCGGGCACCAGCATCGACTCCTCCAGCGGCTCCCCGGTGGCCCCGGCCACCAGCAGCTCCGCGTCCTGCCCGGTCATCGGACGGCCGCCGTCGAACGGATCGGCCAGCACCCGCTCGGCCGGATCGCCGAACCCGACGACGAAATGACCGGGCAGCGCCACCCCGTACACCGGGGCGCCCGCCCGCCGTGCGACCTCGATCCAGACCACCGACAGCAGGATCGGCAGCCCGCGACGCCTGCGCAGCACCTCGTGCAGCAGCGACGACTCCAACCGCTGGTAGTCCGCCGACGAGCCCGCGAAGCCGTACCTTTCCCCGAGCAGCTCGGCCAGCGCCGAGGCCCACGCCCGGCCGCCCCGCACCCCGTACGGAAGCCGGCCCGCCAGCTCGTCCAGCTCGATCTGCGCCGCGTCGATCCCGTTCGCGTCCAGCGCCGGATCGGCCACCGCGCCCAGCAGCAGGCAGAGCAGCGCCAGGTCCGGCCGTTCGGCGCGCGCCTCCTCGGCGAACCGGCGGCGCAGCTCGTCCAGGTCCGGGCGCCCGGCGGGTTCAGAGTTCATCGGGTCCGTCCGCCTCCGTCACGCCCGTCCGTCCCCGTCACGCCGACCGGAAGTGGTGGTAGAGGTGGTGGACCGCGAACCCCATGCCCTCGTACATCGCCCGCGCCCCCTCGTTGTCCGTCTCCACCTGGAGCCAGGCCGCGGAGGCGCCCTCCTCCAGGGCCCTGCGGGCGAGCGCGCTCATCACGGCGGAGGCGAGCCTCCGGCGCCGGTGTGCCGGATCGACCTCGACGGCCATGAAGCCGGCCCAGCGCCCGTCCACCACGCACCGCCCGATCGCGGCGGGCGCCGCGCCCTCCTCGTCGCCGGGCACCGAGGCGAACCACACCGAGGGGCCACCGCGCAGAACCGCCAGGACGTGCGGTCCCGGGGTCTCGAAGCGCTGGTAGCGGGAGAGCCAGGTCTCGTCGAGGTCCCGGCTCAGCCGCACCCGGGACACGTCCGCGTCCAGATCGCCGACCGGTGCGAGCCCGGCGGTGCGTACCTCCGCCGTCACCTCGCGGTGCCAGCCGCGCTCCTCCAGCTCCGCGCAGAGCAGCTCCTGGGTGTCCTCGGCGCCGGTCGCGGTCTGGATGTACGCGGGCAGGTCCCGTGCCCCGTACCACTGCCGGACGTGCCCGAGCGCCTCGTCGAGCGGGACGCCCGGATCGCCGAGCGGCAGCACGGAGTTGGCGCGCCGGGTGAACCCCCGCGCGGCGCGCAGCCGCCAGTCGCCCAGCGGTTCGCTCTCCACCGGCTGCCAGGCACGGGCGAGGACGGGCGCGAGCTCTTCGAAGGAGGCCGCCGGACCGCGCCGCCGGGCCGGAGCGGGGGGCACGACCTTGCCGGCCACCAGAACCGATTCCGGGATGCGGACCGATTCACCGCTCTTCGGTGTGATCGAGAGCACACCGTCGTCCCACGATGTGAGAACCCCTACCGTGTCGGCAAACGTCGCTCCTTGTGGGGCCGTCTCGCACACACGCCGGACTGATACCCGTTTGCCCACGTCAGCCGGTGTGATTCGGACCTCGAGCTGTCCGCCGATGGTGAATTCCACAGCTCTGTACGCCCCTCCTGTTCGGTTCGTGCCCCGGAACGGAGATACTAGGTGCGGGCATCGACGACGCCGCGCTCCCGCGCGAGAGCCAACGCCCTACCGAGGAGGAACGACAGCGTGACCTACGTCATCGCGCAGCCTTGTGTCGACGTAAAGGACAAGGCCTGCATCGAAGAGTGCCCCGTCGACTGCATCTATGAGGGCCAGCGGTCCTTGTACATCCACCCGGACGAATGCGTCGACTGCGGAGCCTGTGAGCCGGTGTGCCCGGTCGAGGCGATCTTCTACGAGGACGACACCCCGGAGGAGTGGAAGGACTACTACAAGGCGAACGTCGAGTTCTTCGACGACCTCGGGTCGCCCGGTGGTGCCTCCAAGCTGGGCCTGATCGAGCGCGACCACGCGTTCATCGCCGCGCTGCCGCCGCAGAACCAGTAGCCGGCGGCCGGCACGTGCGCAGCCCCGGTCCCGTACGGCTCGTCACCGTGCGGGACCGAGGTGTTTCCACGCCCGGGTGACGAGCGGCCCGAGACCCCTCGCGTGTCCCGCGTGACCCCCGTACGAGAAAGCAGAGTTCCGTGTCCGCAGTCTCCTCCCGTCTCCCGGTCTTCCCCTGGGACAAGCTCGCGCCCTACAAGTCGACGGCCGGGGCCCACCCCGACGGCATTGTGGACCTGTCCGTCGGCACGCCCGTCGACCCGGTGCCCGAGCTGGTCCGGCAGGCGCTCGCAGCCGCTGCGGACAGCCCCGGCTATCCGACGGTGTGGGGGACCACCGAGCTGCGTGACGCGATCACCGGGTGGGTGGAGCGGCGGCTCGGCGCGGTCGGGGTGACGCACCACAACGTCCTGCCGGTCGTCGGCTCCAAGGAGCTGGTGGCCTGGCTGCCGACCCAGCTCGGTCTCGGCGCGGGCGACAAGGTGGCCTACCCGCGCCTCGCCTACCCGACGTACGAGGTGGGCGCC
The DNA here is from genome assembly GCF_044765565.1 of Streptomyces sp. NPDC102437. Taxonomy (NCBI): domain Bacteria; kingdom Bacillati; phylum Actinomycetota; class Actinomycetes; order Kitasatosporales; family Streptomycetaceae; genus Streptomyces; species Streptomyces sp. NPDC102437. The sequence goes on from NZ_JBIWKI010000010.1 coordinate 65,569, forward strand.
CGGCTCTGTGGCGCCGAGCCCGTGGTCTACGACGACCCGACGGAGCTGGACCCGGCCGGGCTCAAGCTGCTCTGGCTCAACTCGCCGTCCAACCCGACCGGCCGCGTCCTGGCCAAGGACGAGCTGATCCGGATCGTCGCCTGGGCCCGCGAGCACGACGTGCTGGTCTTCAGCGACGAGTGCTACCTGGAGCTGGGCTGGGAGGCCGAACCGGTCTCCGTGCTGCACCCGGACGTCTGCGGCGGTACGTACGAGGGCATCGTCGCCGTCCACTCGCTCTCCAAGCGCTCCAACCTGGCCGGCTACCGGGCGGCCTTCATCGCGGGCGACGCGGCGGTCCTCGGCGAACTGCTGCTGATCCGCAAGCACGGCGGCATGATGACGCCCGCCCCGGTCCAGGCCGCGACGGTCGTGGCGCTCGGCGACGACGAGCACGTGGCCGAGCAGCGGACCCGGTACGCGCAGCGGCGCGAGGCCCTGCGCACGGCGCTGGAGGCGCACGGCTTCCGGATCGAGCACAGCGAGGCGAGCCTCTACCTGTGGGCGACGCGCGACGAGCCGTGCTGGGAGACCGTGGCCTACCTGGCGGAGCTCGGCATCCTGGTGGCGCCGGGCGACTTCTACGGACCGGCCGGCGACCACTTCGTACGGGTGGCCTTCACGGCGACGGACGAGCGGGTGGCGGCCGCGGTCAAGCGGCTGGGCTGAGACAACCCGGCCGCACACGCGAGCCGGCGGGACATGCGAGGGGCCTCGGGAGTGCGCACTCCCGAGGCCCCTCGCGTATGGGATGTGCCGGCCGGTGGCCGGCGCGGGTCAGCCGCCGATCGGCAGGCCCTGGGTGGGCAGGCCGCCCTGGGTGGCGGTACCGGCGGCCTCGCCGACGAGCCGGCCCGCGGCGCCGCCCGCGGCCTTCTGCACGGCGGGGGTGGTCTCGGCACCGGCCTTGCCCACGGTCCTGGTCGCGGCCGGGAGCGTGGTCCCGACGATCCTCCCGCCGGTGTCGCCAGCCACCTTGGTGTCCTGCTGGGAGGCGCCGTCGACCGTCTTGCCGAGACCGGCGCCGTCGACGGTGGTCAGACCGCCGAGCTCCGGGGCCTGCGGGAGCTCCGCGGCACCCGCGGCTCCGGCCGCACCGACCACGGGAGCGGTACCCGCGGCGATCAGCAGCGCGGCACGGGCGATCCGGCGGGTCAGGGGGAGGGACATGATGCTCCTTCGACAGGACGAGAAATGGGTCTGTCCGTTGATCGGACGCAATGACAACCGTCGGAAGGGCAGGGGAGGTTGCGGTGGGGCGAGGTAAAGAGTCGGTAATGCGTCACATGATGTGCAATGGATGAATCCGGGCAAACGCAGCATTCCCGGGAGGGTCAGTGAACCGTCACTTCCCTTCTGCGGGAAGGGAACCGAGGTGCGGGGAGGGGATTGCGGGAGGTGTTGTCCGACGGGGGTGCCCGGAGGGGTTCGGATGACACCTCCGGGTGATCGTGCGAACTAGCGAGCTAGCTTGATCCGCACCTTGGTGGTGCCCGATTCATTGTGCTCCGTCCGCCAGCCCGACCCGGCCTCCCACACCTGGCCCGCGTACGAGACCTCGCCCAGGCGGAGCGCCTCGGACTGCGCGACCGCCCAGTGCGCCAGCTCCCAGCCGCGCCGGGCCGAGCCCTCGTCCTCGGAAGCCCGGGGCGCCGGCACGGGCACCGAGACCGTGCTCGTCGCCGCCGCTCCGGCGGCGCCCCCGCCGCCCTCGGGAGCCGTCCGCGCCGCGGGCAGTACGTCCTTGCCGAAGGCGCGCACCAGTTCCGCCCGCACCTTCGCCGAGTCGGCGCTCGCCGCCGTCGCCCGCGGCGGCGCACAGTTCAGCGCGGCCGGGGCACGACCGGTCAGCGCGGCCGCCAGCAGGGCCGCGTCCGGCTCGTGCTTCGCGTAAGCCTGCGGGAAACCGCTGCGCTGGACCCGCTGCGCGGCGACCGTGAGCGGCAGCCGCGAGTAACCGGGGACCTCGGCCAGATGCCGGTAGAACTGCCCGGCGGAGTAGACCGGGTCCAGGATCTGTTCCTCGGTGCCCCAGCCCTGCGAGGGACGCTGCTGGAACAGCCCCAGCGAATCCCGGTCACCGTGCTCGATGTTGCGCAGCCCGGACTCCTGGAGAGCGGTCGCCAGCGCGATCGTCACGGCGCGCTCCGGCATCCCGCGCGAGGTGCCGACCGCGGAGATCGTCGCGGCGTTGACCGCCTGTTCCGGACTCATCCGGTACGTACGGCCCTTGCCGTCCGAACCGTCCGCGGACCGCACGACGCATCCTTCGACGACCTGGCTGCCGGTTATGTACTGAACGGTCAGATAGCCGCCGAGCGCGGCGAGCACGACAAGGGCCGCCGCGATGCGCAAGGGGCGGCTGCGGCCGGTGTGTCGGCGGGCGGGGGAGACGGTCCGGGGCACGGGCCCACCGTACTGGAGCGCCCGGCCGGGGCCGAGGGCCCAGGGCCTGACCGGCGGATCAGGGCCTGTCCCTTAGGGTCGGTCCCATGCCCGAAACCACACTTGACCTCACCCTGGACGGCCCGGAGCTCACCGCCCGGCTCGTCGACTTCCCGTCGGTCAGCGGTCAGGAGAAGGACCTCGCCGACGCGATCGAGGCGGCGCTGCGCACCCTCCCGCACCTGACCGTCGACCGGTACGGCAACAACGTCGTGGCCAGGACGAACCTGGGCCGCGCCGAGCGGGTGGTGCTCGCCGGGCACATCGACACCGTCCCGATCGCCGACAACGTGCCGTCCCGGCTCGACGGGAACGGGGTGCTGTGGGGCTGCGGCACCACCGACATGAAGTCGGGCGTCGCCGTCCAGCTGCGGATCGCCGCGACCGTGCCCGAGCCCAACCGCGACCTGACCTTCGTCTTCTACGACAACGAGGAGGTCGCCGCGCACCTCAACGGGCTCGGCCACATCGCCGACGCCCACCCCGACTGGCTGGCGGGCGACTTCGCGATCCTGCTGGAAGGCACCGACGCCGAGGTCGAGGGCGGCTGCCAGGGCACCCTGCGGGTCTTCCTCCGTACGGAGGGGGAGCGGGCCCACTCCGCGCGCGGCTGGATGGGATCCAACGCCATCCACTCCGCCGCCCCGATCCTGGCCCGCCTCGCCGCGTACGAACCGCGCCGCCCGGTCATCGAGGGCCTCGAATACCGCGAGGGCCTGAACGCGGTACGGATCGAGGGGGGCGTCGCCAACAACGTCATCCCGGACGCCTGCACCGTCGTGGTCAATTTCCGGTACGCGCCCGACCGGACCGCCGAGGAGGCGCTGGCCCACGTCCACGAGGTCTTCGCGGACTGCGGCGTCGCCGAATTCGTCGTGGACGACCACTCGGGCGCGGCCATGCCCGGCCTCTCGCACCCGGCGGCCAAGGCGTTCATGGCGGCGGTGGGCGGCACCGCCCGGCCCAAGTTCGGCTGGACGGACGTCTCCCGCTTCGGTTCCCTCGGTGTCCCCGCGGTGAACTACGGACCGGGCGACCCGATCTTCGCCCACAAGCGGGACGAGCACGTGGTGGTCGAGCGGATCACCCGGTGCGAGGAGCGGCTCCGCTCCTGGCTCACCTCCTGACCCCTGGCATTCCCCTGTCCGTAAGCTCCGTCGATCTACCCTGACCTGACAACGGATGGTCATCGGCAGATGGCCGTCGATCGTCGTCGGAGGGAGCAGGTCATGGGCAACCCCGAGGGAGCACGCGTACCCGAGGAGCAGCGGCTCGGGCCGGTGCTGCGCCGCAGGGAACAGGTGCAGCCCGGTACCACCGACCAGCGGCTGCTGGACACCGAGGGCGACTCCGAGTGGGTGCACACCGATCCCTGGCGGGTGATGCGCATCCAGTCGGAGTTCGTCGAGGGATTCGGTGCGCTGGCCGAACTGCCGAGCGCGATCAGCGTCTTCGGTTCGGCCCGCACCCCGGCCGGCGGGCCCGACTACGAGGCGGGCGTACGGATCGGCAAGGCCCTGGTGGAGGCCGGCTTCGCGGTGATCACCGGAGGCGGGCCGGGTGCGATGGAGGCGGCGAACAAGGGGGCGCGGGAGGCGAAGGGCGTCTCGGTCGGACTCGGCATCGAGCTGCCCTTCGAGTCCGGCCTCAACCCGCACGTCGACATCGGCGTGAACTTCCGCTACTTCTTCGTCCGCAAGACGATGTTCGTGAAGTACGCGCAGGGCTTCGTCGTACTGCCCGGCGGGCTCGGCACCCTGGACGAACTCTTCGAGGCGCTCACCCTCGTCCAGACGGGCAAGGTCACCCGCTTCCCGATCGTGCTGTTCGGCACCGCGTACTGGAGCGGTCTCGTGGACTGGCTGCGGGACACGGTGGTGGCGCAGGGCAAGGCGTCCGAGCACGACCTGCTGCTGTTCCACGTCACCGACGACGTGGACGAGGCGGTCGACCTCGTGACGAAGGAGGTCGGCCGGTAAGGGCTGTCCGGGGTGCGGGGCCCGTCGCAGGGCCCCGCACCGCCCCGCTCAGGCCAGGCCGCGCCGTGCCACGGCCGGCTCCCGGTGCCCCGCGATCGACGCCACCATGTCCAGCACCTGCCGGGTCTCCGCCACCTCGTGCACCCGGTACACCTGCGCCCCCAGCCACGCGGAGACGGCCGTGGTCGCCAGCGTCCCGATGACCCGCTCCTTCACCGGACGGTCGAGCGTCTCGCCGACGAAGTCCTTGTTGGACAGCGAGACGAGCACCGGCCAGCCGGTCTGCGTCATCTCACCGAGCCGCCGCGTCGCCTCCAGGGAGTGCCGGGTGTTCTTCCCGAAGTCATGCCCGGGGTCGATCATGATCCGGTCGGGCCGCACCCCGATCTCCACCGCCCGCTCGGCCAGCCCCACGGTCACCCGCAGGATGTCCGCCATCACGTCCTCGTACGCGATCCGGTGCGGCCGGGTCCGCGGCTCCGCGCCGCCCGCGTGCGTGCACACCAGGCCGGCGCCGTACCGCGCGGCGACCTCCGCGAGCTTCGGGTCGACGCCGCCCCACGCGTCGTTCAGCACATCGGCGCCGGCCTCGCAGACCGCCTCGCCCACGTCGTGGCGCCAGGTGTCGACGCTGATCACCACGTCCGGGTGGCGGCGGCGCACCTCCGCGACGAACCCCACCGTGCGGCGCGCCTCCTCCTCGGCGGTCACCTCCTCGCCCGGACCCGCCTTCACGCCCCCGATGTCGACGATCGCCGCACCTTCCGCGATCGCCTGCTCGACCCGGGCGAGCGCCGGTTCGTCCCGGAAGGTCGCACCCTGGTCGTAGAAGGAGTCCGGGGTACGGTTCACGATCGCCATGATCACCGGCTCGTGCGCACCGAATTCGCGCCGTCCCAGCCTGAGCGCACCGCTTCGCATACCGCGTTTCTCCTTCGCCGGATCTCCATGTGAGTCACCTGCGACCCTAAGGGCTGTCCGGGCGGCCACCGGTTGTCGGCGGCGCATGGCACGATCGGACCCGGACAGGTTTCCGCTCCCGGGGAGATGCGCGTGTTCTGGTTCTTGCTGGCGACGATGGTCGTGGTCGTGGCCGCGGTCACCCTAGCGGTGGTCGGTGGGGGGAAGAGCGCCGTCCTGCAGGACGTGGCTCCCGAGCAACTGACCGACCCGCTGCCCGAGACGAGACCGGTCGGCCGCGCGGACGTCGACGCGCTGCGCCTGCCGGTGGCCGTGCGCGGCTACCGGATGGCGGACGTCGATGTCGCGCTGAGCCGGCTCGGTGCCGAGCTCGCCGAGCGGGACGCGCGGATCGCGGAGCTGGAGTCGGCGCTCGCCGGTGCCCAGGCGACCGCGGTCGGCGGACCCGATCTGATCAAGCCGCCGAAGGAACAGCCGCCACAGACGTGGGAGCTGCCCGAGGACCGCCCGAGAGCGCCGTGGGAGGCGCCAGGACCGGACCCGCGGCGGACCGGGCACCCCGGAGAGGAGCCCCAGGAATGAGCGGAGCCGAAACGGCCCCGGACGGCGGCCTGCGCTGCCCGTGGGGGCTCTCCACCGAGGACTACCTCGCGTACCACGACACCGAGTGGGGCCGCCCCGTCCACGGCGACGACGCCCTCTTCGAACGGCTCTGCCTGGAGGCCTTCCAGTCGGGCCTGTCCTGGCTGACGATCCTGCGCCGCCGGGAGGGCTTCCGCTCCGCCTTCGCCGGGTTCAAGATCCCCGCCGTCGCGGAGTTCACCGACGCCGACAAGGAGCGCCTCCTCGCCGACGCCGGCATCATCCGCAACCGCGCGAAGATCGAGGCGACCCTCGCCAACGCCAAGGTGCTGGCGGGCTGGACGGACGGCGAGCTGGACGAGCTGATCTGGTCCCACGCCCCCGCCCCGGCCGGCCGCCCGGTCCCGCGCACCACCGAGGACATCCCCGCGGTCACCCCGGAGTCCACCGCACTGGCCAAGGACCTCAAGAAGCGCGGCCTGCGCTTCGTCGGGCCCACCACGGCCTACGCGCTGATGCAGGCGTGCGGCCTGGTCGACGACCACCTGGCCGACTGCGTGGCACGCGGTACGGGGGCGTAGCCCGGAGTTACCGGCCGAGGTACTTCGGCCGCTCCTTGTTCAGGAACGCCTGCACCGCGATCGTGTGGTCCTCGGACGCGCCCGCCCGGGTCTGGAGCTCGTCCTCCTTGTCCAGCGCCTCGCCCAGCGTGTGACCGGCGCCGTATGCCAGGGACTCCTTGAGCGCGGCGTACGCCACCGTGGGGCCGGACGCCAGGGTGCGGGCCACGGCCGCGGCCTCGGCGGCCAGGTCGGCGGCGGGCACCAGCTTGTTCACGATGCCCAGCTCATGGGCGTCCTGCGCGGAGATCGAGCGCGGGAAGAGCAGCAGATCGGCGGCGCGGCTCTGCCCGATCAGGCGCGGCAGCGTCCACGAGACGCCCGAGTCGGCGGTGAGGGCCACGCCGGCGAAGGAGGTGTTGAACGAGGCGGTGTCGGCGACCACTCGGTAGTCGCAGGCGAGCGCGAAGCCGAAACCGGCACCGGCGGCGACGCCGTTGACCCCGGCGACGACCGGCTTGGGCATCTCGGTGATGGCCCGCACGATCGGGTTGTAGTGCTCCTGCACGGTGCTCAGCGCGTTGCCGCTGCCCGATTCGCGGGTGCTTTCGAGCGTGGCCACATGCTCCTTCAGATCCTGGCCGACGCAGAACGCCCGCCCGGTCGCGGTGAGCAGCACGGCGCGTACGGCGGTGTCGGCCGCCGCGGACCGCAGCGCGTCCCGCAGCGCCACCTTGGCCGCGGTGTTCATGGCGTTCATCGCCTCGGGACGGTTGATCGTGATCGTCGCGAGTCCGTCACTGACTTCGTGGAGCACGCTGTCCGCCATGTGGTCGGCCATTTCGTTGTCCCCTTCGCACCTCGGGCAATGCCTGTCCAGGCAAGCATGGCCGACTCGGGCGGGAGCCGATATGTGACCTGCGTCTAACAATTGCGCTCCGATGCGGGGGTGCGGGTGGCGGAGTATCGCAGGCCGATCGCCGAATTGGGTGGTTTTGAGAGAGCGCGTTGCGCAAGCGATGCAGACCGATGTTGGTCATCGGGGTCTGTGATGCGGGATAATGGCCTGGAAGCAATGTGTTCGATGCCGGTGACACAGCGCCTGTCATGGGGCCGCCGGTTGCGATGAGCTGGTTTCAGGAAGGGGAACGAGCATGGCGGCCATGAAGCCGCGGACGGGCGACGGCCCGCTCGAGGTGACAAAGGAGGGGCGGGGCATCGTCATGCGCGTTCCGCTCGAAGGCGGCGGTCGGCTTGTCGTGGAGCTGACTCCGGACGAGGCCGATGCACTCGGCGATGCCCTCAAGAAGGTCGTCGGCTGAGCAGAGGCGCCCACACTTCAGCACTGCCCCGGCACGGAGTCCGTGCCGGGGCAGTGCTGCGTCCATGACCGTTCACGACTGTTCGCGGCCGTTCACGGCCCGGATGGGCCGGCGCGGCCTTGAGGGCCTCAGCCCCTGCGCACCGCGCACAGCAGCCCGTCGCCCACCGGCAGCAGCGTCGACAGCAGCTCCTGGCTCTCCCGCACCGCGCGCAGCAGCTCCCGAAGGCGTAGCACCTCCGCGGACTGGGCCGCGGAATCGACCGTACGGCCGTCCGCGAAGACGCCCTCGAAGCAGACCAGGCCGCCGGGGCGCAGCAGGCGCAACGATTCAGCGAGGCAGTCCAGGCTCTCCAGCCGGTCGCCGTCGCAGAACACGAGGTCGTATCCGCCGTCCGCGAGCCGGGGCAGTACGTCCAGGGCGCGGCCGGGAATGAAGCGGGCACGGTTGGCGGCGAACCCGGCGGCCCGGAACGCCTCGCGGGCGAACTGCTGACGCTCGGGCTCCGGGTCGACCGTGGTCAGCACGCCGTCGGGCCGCATTCCGTGCAGCAGATAGAGACCGGACACGCCGGTCCCGGTACCGATTTCGGCCACCGCTTTCGCGTCCGTCGTGGCAGCGAGCAAGCGCAGCGCGGCGCCGGTACCTGGCGACACCGAGCGGAGCCCCGCCTCCCGGGCCCGGTCCCGGGCCCAGTGCAGTGCTTCGTCCTCGGCGACAAAGGCGTCGGCGAACGCCCAGCTCGTCTGCCGGTTGGCGGTAATGACCCTCTCCTGTCCCCGTAGTTGGCGCAACGGTGACTGTATCCGCTGCGCCCGGGAACCCGCAGATGGGACCGGGCGTTATGGAGAGGCAGGGGAGAGCCTGTGGAATCGGCCCGCGGATCGGGTCCGGGAGCCACGGGCCGGCGGTTCCGGGGCGATCCCCGGCCCCAGCAGGAAAAAGGCTTATCCGGAGCTAACGGGCGAGGTGGCTATGGTAGGGGCTCCACTGGACACCACCAGAGCCGATAGGGGAGGTGCGGCTGCGCCTGTGGATCGGGGAGGAGCGCTGCGGCGCTTTCTCAGGTCGGCGGGTGAGCCGAAATCCGTGACCTACATTGCTGACCGTTCTTCCAACGATTCCGCAACGACCGCGACCTTCGCCTCAGACGCGGAATCCCAGGCGTGGACGCCACCCTCATGGGAAGAGATCGTCAGCACGCACAGCGGCCGGGTCTACCGCCTGGCCTACCGTCTGACGGGCAACCAGCACGATGCCGAGGACCTCACCCAGGAGGTCTTCGTCCGAGTGTTCCGGTCGCTGTCGACCTACACGCCGGGCACTTTCGAGGGCTGGCTGCACCGCATCACGACCAACCTGTTCCTGGACATGGTCCGTCGTAAGCAGCGGATCCGCTTCGACTCCCTCGGCGACGACGCCGCCGAGCGGCTGCCGAGCCGTGAGCCGTCCCCGCAGCAGGTCTTCAACGACACCCACTTCGACGCGGACGTCCAGCAGGCGCTGGACACCCTCGCGCCCGAATTCCGTGCCGCCGTCGTGCTCTGCGACATCGAGGGTCTTTCGTACGAGGAGATCGCCGCGACGCTGGGCGTGAAGCTCGGCACCGTGCGCAGCCGTATCCACCGCGGTCGTTCGCACCTGCGCAAGGCTCTGAAGCACCGCTCGCCCGAGGCCCGTGCGGAGCAGCGCTCGCTGGCGGGCGCGATCCTGGCAGGGGAGGGCGGAACGGCGTGAGTGGCACAGGTCCGACCCCCGCGGAACAACACCTGGGGGACCGCCTCGCCGCGCTTGTCGACGGCGAGCTGAAACACGACGCCCGTGAGCGGGTGCTCGCCCATCTCGCCACCTGCGCCAAATGCAAGGCCGAGGCCGCGGCGCAGCGTCGCCTGAAGAGTGTCTTCGCCCAGTCCGCCCCGCCGTCGCCGTCCGAGGGCTTCCTCGCCCGGCTGCAGGGCCTTCCCGGGGGGCCGGGGGGTGACGACGACGGCCCGGACAGACCATTCGGCGGCTCCGGGCGCTTCGGCGACGGGCTCTTCCCCGTGATCCAGCCGTCCGGCAGCCGCCCGGACTCGCCGGGGAGCCGGCCGCTCGGCGGCTTCGGCTTCCTCCCGACCCAGCACGGCTCGACGGCTGTACTGCCGGGCGGGCCCTCCCGTTCCGGTTTCCGGATCCATGAGGTGGGCCGGGAGGGCGAGCGGTCGCCCTGGCGTGGCCGGAGATTCGCCTTCGCGGCGGCGAGCGCCGTCTCGCTGGCGGCCATCGCGCTCGGCGGTGCCCTGCCCACGGGTGCGGGCCCCAGCTCCGCGGCCCGGGCCACGGGCGGCGGAAATGCGGTGACCCCGCTCGACGTGCCTTCGCGTGGCGAGAGCGGCAGCCCGGCCGGCCGCCGCTCCACCGGCGGCCACGGCACGCTCGCCGCGCGGGGTTCGGGCGAGCGCTCGATCGCCGTCGCCCCGTCGACCGCGCCGAGCGTCGCACCGGCGGCGCCCTCCGCGACTCCCGTGGTGCTCTCCACCGAGAGCCTCGCGGGGAACCCCTACGCCACACCCGTCCTGACCAATATGTCCGCGCCACCGCTGATACGACCGACCGGCACCACCCCGCTCTTCGCCCAGGTGTTCGGGCGGCTCGCCGCGCGGTCCCCGGTGCCTTCCGCGCCACCGTCCGGGACGCAGTCGTCACCACCGCCCTGGGCGCAGTCGTCGGCCTCGGCCCTCCCCACCCCCGACGATCTCGGTCTGCCGCTTTCCGTCCGGCACTGACCGGGGTCTGCGCAAGCATTCGCAAACCTGGTTGAATTCCGGGAGCAGTTCCGGGAGGCACGCCCCTGCCGGGGCGTGCAGAGGCCAGTTGCGGCAGTTGCGGGGAGAGCATGGAAGACGGGAAGTCCACCGGGCCGAAGGCGAAGTGGTGGAGCCGGCCGACGCCGGGTCACACCCCCCGCACAGCACCGGAGGAGCTGTCCCTCGTAGCGGACGCGGCGCCCACGGCCGACCCGGCGGACGCGGCTCCGGCGACGGACGCGACGAGGGCGGCGCAAACGACGGAGGCGACGGACACGACGGCCGAGAAAGGCACGGCGGAGCCCGGGACGCGCACAGCCGACGTCCCGGTCCCGGCCCCGGTTCCCGACGTACCGTCCGCGCGGCCCGCGACGCCGCTGCACCAGCCCGACGAGTACAGCACCCCGCCCTACGGCGGACCCGGCCCCTGGGCGCCCGCACCCCCCGTGCAGCGACCGGTACCGACCCCGGCGCACGGCACCCCCGTACCCCCGCAGTACGCGGGGACGAACGGCGCGGGCATCCCCACGTCGCCGATCCCCGCACCGTCGGCCCCGGCCTCACCCGCCCCCGCCGGCTTCACGCCCCCGCCGCCGCCCCACACACCCCAGCAGCCCCAACCGCAGCCGCACGGGGCGTCGACGCAGTGGCTCCAGTACGACCCCTGGGGCGCCCCCAGGCAGCCGCTCACCGAGCCGGGCCCGCCGCTCGGGGCCGACACCGGCCGCAAGAAGAACCGGCGGGGCTCGCTCCTGGTCGGCGCGGTACTGCTCGCGCTGGTGGCGGGCGGCATCGGCGGCGGCATCGGGGCCTACATAGAGCGCAACGGCGGCCTCACCCAGGTCGAGCTCCCGCAGGCAGGACGCAGCAGCGGCGGTCGCGCCCCGGACAGCGTCGCGGGCATCGCCGCCAGCGCCCTGCCCAGCGTGGTCACCCTCCACGTCAGCGGCTCCGCCGAGTCCGGCACCGGCACCGGCTTCGTCCTCGACGGCTCCGGCCACATCCTCACCAACAACCACGTCGTCGCCCCGGCCGGCCAGGCCGGCGAGATCACCGTCACGTTCAGCGGCGGCGAGACCGCGCGCGCCGAGGTCGTCGGCAAGGACAGCGGCTACGACCTGGCCGTGGTCAAGGTCACCGGTGTCTCCGGCCTCAAGCCGCTGCCGCTGGGCAACTCCGACAACGTGCAGGTCGGCGACCCCGTGGTGGCGATCGGCGCCCCCTTCGACCTGTCCAACACCGTGACCTCCGGCATCATCAGCGCCAAGGACCGGCCGATCACGGCGGGCGGCGAGAAGGGCGACGGCAGCGACATCAGCTACGTCGACGCGCTGCAGACCGACGCGCCGATCAACCCCGGCAACTCCGGCGGTCCGCTGGTCGACACCGACGCCCATGTCATAGGCATCAACAGCGCCATCCGGGCCGCCGACAGCGGTGCGTCCGAGGAGGGCGGGCAGGCGGGCTCCATCGGCCTCGGTTTCGCCATCCCGATCAACCAGGGCAAGCGGGTCGCCGAGGAGCTGATCAACACCGGCAGGGCCACCCACCCGGTGATCGGTGTCACCCTCGACATGAAGTACGCCGGGGACGGCGCCAGGGTCGGGGAGAAGGGCGCGGCCGGAAAGTCCGCGGTGACGCCGGGCGGTCCCGGGGCCAAGGCCGGGATCAGGCCCGGAGACGTCATCACCGAGGTCGGTGGCCGGCGCGTGCACAGCGGCGAGGAACTCATCGTGAAGATCCGCGCGCACCGTCCGGGAGACCGTCTGGACCTCAAGCTGACCCGCGGTGGTAAAGACCTGTCCATCTCTTTGACGCTCGGTTCCGCAAGCGGCACGTGACGGGCTCGGCACGCTACCGCGCGGACAGTTCCGACGGGTACCGTGGGCCGGGTCCGGACCTCGACCGACATGGTCTCGGAGAACACGAAGGGCAACAGGGTGTTCAATGACATAGGCGCACTCGAGCTGGTGACGCTCGCGGTTCTGGGCGTGCTGATCTTCGGCCCGGACAAGCTGCCGAAGGTTATCCAGGACGCCTCGCGCTTCATCCGCAAGATCCGGGAGTTCTCGGAGAGCGCCAAGGAGGACATCCGTACGGAGCTCGGCCCGGAGTTCAAGGACTTCGAGTTCGAGGATCTCAACCCCAAGACGTTCGTCCGCAAGCAGCTCATGGACGGCAAGGACGACCTGGGGCTGAAGGAGATCCGCGAGAGCTTCGACCTCCGCAAGGATCTGGCCGAGGTCACCGACGCGGTGAACGGCCGGGAGAGCAAGGAAACGGAGTCCGAGGACACCCGGAGCAGCGTGTCGAGCGGCGCCGCGATCACCGCCGCCAATGGTTCCGCCGGTGCTCCGGACCTGCTCAAGAAGCGTGACCAGCTCGCCAAGGACGACAGGCCGCCGTTCGACGCCGACGCCACCTGACCCCCCGCCAATCCCGGCCCGTCCGGAGGGTATGGCTATTCTCCATCTGTCCGGTTGTGAGTACGCCCGTTGGGGGGCGGGCCGCTCCGGACCCAACGGATCGAGGAGGCGGCCGGGCAGATGGAGACGACAAGTCGGGTGGGCGCGGAAGACGTGCCGAGCACAGGCACGGCAGAGGGGATGCCGGCGGCCCGGCGTACTGTCGACGGCTTTCTGGCGGCCACGTTCCCCTGGTACGGACTGGACGAGGCCTTCACCGGCCCGCGCCGGCTGACGCAGGTGGGCACCGCGGCGGACGGCACGGTGCAGCACGGTTCCATCGGTCATGGTGACGAGCCGTCGGTCCGGGCCGACGGCGGTGCCGAGAAGCAACGGTTCGCCGTCGTGGTGTCGATGGCCAGCAGCCCGGTGCGGAGCAGCGGCGACGGCACGGGGGTGCTGGACGCGACCACGGTGTCCTCCGCGGCCTGGCTGGCCGGGTCCGGCCTGCTCGCCTGTACCTGGCCGCCGCAGATGGACCACGCGCTGCGCGACGACTGGCTGGCCCAGCAGACGGAGACGGCGTTCGAACTCGCCGACGACCTGGACGGCCCCGCTTGGTCGGTGCTGTCACTGCCGGTGGACGGGGTCCCCGTCCCGTTCCACTACCGCGAGTCCGAGTTCGGCTGGGTGCTGGCGGGATCGGCGCCCGGCGGGGTGCACATCGGCGCGTACGGGCGTGGGATGAGCGCGTACGGGCTGGGCTTCTCGGTGATCGGCGACATCACGGCGTACGCGTAGCACGGGAACGTACGCGGAACACGGAGCGGTGACCGGCCCAGGGGCCGGTCACCGCTCGCCGTTTTCAGAACTTGTTGCGCGGGGTGATGCCCAGCGACATACCCGACAGTCCGCGCTGACGGCCGCCCAGCTTGTCCGCGATGGTGCGCAGCGCCTTGCCGGCCGGGGAGTCGGGATCGGACAGGACGACCGGCTTGCCCTCGTCGCCGCCCTCGCGCAGCCGTACGTCGATCGGGATGGAGCCGAGCACCGGCACCTCCGCGCCGACCGTCTTCGTCAGGCCCTCGGCGACCTTCGCGCCACCGCCGGTACCGAACACGTCGACCATCTCGTCGCAGTGCGGGCACGGCATTCCCGACATGTTCTCGACGACACCGACGATCTTCTGGTGGGTCTGCACGGCGATCGAGCCGGCCCGCTCGGCGACCTCGGCCGCCGCCTGCTGCGGGGTCGTGACGACCAGGATCTCGGCGTTCGGCACGAGCTGCGCCACCGAGATCGCGATGTCGCCGGTGCCCGGCGGCAGGTCGAGCAGCAGGACGTCGAGGTCGCCCCAGTACACGTCGGCGAGGAACTGCTGGAGCGCGCGGTGCAGCATCGGTCCCCGCCACACCACCGGGGCGTTGCCCGGGGTGAACATCCCGATGGAGATGACCTTCACGCCGTGCGAGGACGGCGGCATGATCATGTTCTCGACCTGGGTCGGCTTGCCGTCCGCGCCGAGCATCCGCGGCACGCTGTGCCCGTAGATGTCCGCGTCCACGACGCCGACCTTGAGGCCGTCGGCCGCCATCGCCGCCGCCAGGTTCACCGTCACCGACGACTTGCCGACGCCGCCCTTGCCGGACGCGACCGCGTAGACCCGGGTCAGCGAGCCGGGCTTGGCGAACGGCACCTCGCGCTCCGCCGTGCCGCCGCGCAGCGAGGACGCGAGCTCCTTGCGCTGTTCGTCGCTCATCACGTCGAGCGTGACGTCGACCCGCGAGACGCCCTCGACGCGGGCGACCGCGTCCGTCACGTTCTTGGTGATCGTCTCGCGCATGGGGCAGCCTGAGACCGTGAGATAGACCGTGACAGCGACCGCACCGTCAGCATCGATCTCGACCGATTTCACCATGCCGAGCTCGGTGATCGGGCGGTGGATCTCCGGGTCGTTCACTGTCGCCAGTGCTTCAAGCACCGCGTCTTCCGTAGCCATACGGACGATGTTACGGCGCCTGCCGCTACGCGTGAGTAGCCCCCGTCAGCGGTCTTCGTCACTCTCGGCCGGGGAGAGGGCCTGCCGGTCGTCCAGGTCCTTCACGAGGTCCTCCAGTTCGGAGCGGATCCAGTCGCGGGTGGCGACCTCGCCGAGCCCCATCCGCAGCGACGCGATCTCCCGGGTGAGGTACTCGGTGTCCGCGATGGAGCGCTCGTTCTGCTTGCGGTCCTGCTCGTGGGTGACCCGGTCGCGGTCGTCCTGCCGGTTCTGCGCGAGCAGGATCAGCGGCGCCGCGTACGAGGCCTGGAGCGACAGCATCAGGGTCAGGAAGATGAACGGGTACTGGTCGAACCGCCACTGCTGGGGCGCGAAGACGTTCCAGACCACCCAGACGATGATGACCAGCGTCATCCAGACGATGAACCGCCCGGTGCCCAGGAAGCGGGCGATCCGCTCGGAGAACCGGCCGAACGCCTCGGGGTCGTAGTCGGGCAGCATCCGGCGCCGCGGGTCCTTCGGCTGGTCCAGCCGGGAACGGGGCGGGCGCACGATGCCCGAGGCCCCCACCGGCGAGGCCTTCGAACGGTCCTCAGCGGCCATCGGCCACCCCCTCCGCGCCGTGGAAATCCGTCTCCCGCCAGTCCTCGGGCAGCAGGTGGTCGAGGACGTCGTCGACCGTCACCGCGCCGAGCAGCGACCCGCTCTCGTCCACGACGGGCACCGAGACCAGGTTGTACGCGGCCAGATAGCTCGTCACGGCCGGCAGCGGGGTGTCCGGGGCGAGGGGGACGAGATCGCTGTCGACGATCGAGCTGACCAGGGCGTACGGCGGATCCCGCAGCAGCCGCTGGAAGTGGACGGTGCCCAGGTACTTGCCGGTCGGCGTCTCGTCGGGCGATCGGCACACGTACACCTGGGCGGCGAGCGCCGGGGACAGGTCCGCCTGCCGGACCCGGGCGAGCGCGTCGGCCACCGTCGCGTCCGGCCGAAGGATGATCGGCTCGGTGGTCATCAGCCCGCCCGCGGTCCGCTCCTCGTACGACATCAGGCGCCGCACATCGGCCGCGTCGTCCGGCCGCATCAGCGTCAGCAGCCGCTCCTTGTCCTCCTCGGGCAGCTCGGACAGCAGGTCGGCCGCGTCGTCCGGGTCCATCGCCTCCAGGACGTCGGCGGCGCGTTCTTCCTGGAGCTTGCCGATGATCTCCACCTGGTCGTCCTCGGGCAGCTCCTCCAGGACGTCGGCGAGCCGGTCGTCGTCGAGCGCGGCGGCGACCTCGGCCCGCCGCTTCGGCGACAGATGGTGCAGCGCGTTGGCCACGTCCGTCGGGCGCAGCCGCTCGAACGTGGCGACCAGGGTCTCGGCGCCCTGCCCGACCTCCTCCAGCGAGAACCCGCTGACCGCCGACCACTCGACCGTCAGGGTCTCGCCCTTGCGGCGCAGCGCCCCGCCCTTGCCCTTGCGCACGAAGTACTTGTCGATCTCCCAGTCGCGGCGGGCCGGGAGCTGCTGGATGGAGACGTCGAGGACGGTGACCTCCTCGCCGGTCTCCACCAGGCGGACCCGCCGGTCCAGGAACTCACCGAGCACCAGGCGTTCGGTGGGCCGCTGTTCGAAGCGCCGCATGTTGACCACGCCGGTGGTGATGACCTGGCCGGACTCGATCCCGGTGACCCGGGTCATCGGGAGGAAGATCCGGCGGCGGCTGAGCACTTCGACGACGAGCCCGAGCAGCCGGGGCGGCCTGCCGCCGACCCGGAGCATCGCGACCAGATCGCGGACACGGCCCACCTGGTCGCCATTGGGGTCGAAGACCGGGATACCGGCGAGGTGGGAGACGAACACCCGGGGGGCGCCTGCCGCCATGGTGCGCCTCCTTCTTCCGTGTACGACTTCGCCGACCGGTCCGTTTGGCAGTCAATCAACCGTTATGACGGGATCAGGCTAGCCCGTACCGCTCCGGGTTGCCCCGGTGGAGCCGCCCGTACGGCTCCCTGCCGGAAGGCGTGTACGGCACAGGTACGCTGCCGTCTGTCACCCCCGCGATGCAGATGAGAGGCAGTGCGCCCGTGACCTCTTCCGTTCCGCCCGTCCGGGCCCGACGCCGGACCGCTCTCGCCGCTCTGCTCTGTGCGGGGCTGGCCACCGCCCTCACGGCGTGCGGCGAGGATCCGGACCAGGGGACCAACGGCGTCGGCAAGCTGAGCGCCACGGAGATCGAGAAGAAGGCGCAGGGAGCGGCGGACTCCGCCGACGCGGTGCGCCTCTCCGGGACGCTGGTCAGCAAGGGCGGCACGTACAAGCTCAACATGCAGCTCAAGGAGAAGGGCGGCACCGGCTCCGTCGTCTCGAAGGACAGCACCTTCGAACTGCTGCGGATCGGTGACGAGCTCTATCTGAAAGCGGACTCCGGGTTCTGGAACCACGAGGAGGAGTCCGGCACCGACAGCGCCGCGGGCGGCGCCGCCGCGGACAAGCTCCAGAACAAGTACGTGAAGGTGCCCGAGGACGACCCGACGTACAAGCAGCTGCGCGGCTTCACGGACAAGAAGACCCTGCTCGACGGCATGCTCACGCTGCACGGCACCCTCAACAAGGGGGACCGCGAGAAGGTCGGCGCGACCCGGACGGTCCAGATCATGGGCGGCAAGGGCGAGGGCGGCACGCTCGACGTGTCCCTGGAGGGCAAGGCCTATCCGCTGCGCTTCGCGCGCGGCGGTGGCGGGGGCACCGTCACCCTGTCGGACTGGGGCAAGGACTTCGCCCTCCAGGCCCCGCCGCAGGTGGACACGGTCGACTACGGGAAGCAGCTGCCCAAGACCTCGTCCTGAGCGCGGACCGGGCCGCTGGGACCCGCGCCGTTGGGCGGAGGGTCAGCCCTTCTTCCCGCGCCCCTGCCCGGAGCGTCCGGCAGCAGACCTCGCGGCGTCGCGGGGCTGGGGCACGCACCTCGCGGCGTTGTCGTCAATCACCAACGCTCCGCGTTGCCTCGATCCTCCGCCTTGAGATGCACGCGCCCGAGCCCCGCTCCTTCATCCGCGCTGCCTGCTGCCGGACGACCTGAGCAGCCGAGGCAGCCCCGCGGGCACCGGCCGTCGAGTGGTCGCGGACGTCGGCAGCGGCGCCGCGGCCAGTGAGCCGTCCGGCAGCTCGGTACGGAACTCACCGGGCGTCAGCCGCAGCACCCGGCACTCGCGCGCCCACCGCTGCGTCATCTGCTCGGCGTCCGGTGCGTTCAGCCGCTTGCCCTTGAGCTCGGCGACCGCGGCCTCCCACTCCTCGGAGTGCGGGGCCAGCTCCGTCACGGCGGCCGTCCAGGCGACCAGCCGGCCGCCCTTGTCCTTGCTGCGCACGGTCACCTCGGCGGCGGACCCGTCGGCGAGCCCGTCCGGCAGCGGCTGCTCGCCGGGGCCGTCCCCGACCAGGTGCGCCGCGCCCTCGTGCCACACGTGCCACAGCGCCCGTGCGGGGCCGGTGCCCCGTACCCAGATCAGCCCCGACTTCTTGGTGGCCTCCTCGACGAGGGCCCGGCCCAGTGGCACGTCAGGTGCAGCAGCAGTCATGCCCGAACTCTATGGGAGGCGCACAAGGGCCGGGCTCAGAGCCAGCCGTTGCGCTTGAGCGTGCGGTGGATGGAGAAGCAGACCACCCCGATGACGCCCAGCACCATCGGGTAGCCGTACCGCCAGCCCAGCTCGGGCATGTGCTTGAAGTTCATGCCGTAGACGCCGCAGATCATCGTCGGTACGGCGACGATGGCCGCCCAGGACGTGATCTTGCGCATGTCCTCGTTCTGCGCGACGGTCGCCTGCGCCAGGTTGGCCTGGAGGATCGAGTTCAGCAGCTCGTCGAAGCCGACGACCTCCTCGTGCACCCGCGCCAGGTGGTCGGCGACGTCACGGAAGTACTTCTGGATATCGGGATCGACCAGCCGCATGGGCCGCTCGCTCAGCAGCTGCATCGGCCGCAGCAGCGGCGACACGGCCCGCTTGAACTCCAGGACCTCACGCTTCAGTTGGTAGATCCGGACCGCCTCCGAGCCGCGCGAGCTGCCCTTCGCCGGGGTGGAGAAGACCTCGATCTCCACCTCGTCGATGTCGTCCTGGACGGCACCGGCCACCGCGATGTAGCCGTCGACGACATGGTCGGCGATGGAGTGCAGCACCGCGGACGGGCCCTTGGCGAGCAGCTCGGGGTCGTCCTGCAGCCGGTGCCGCAGCGCGCGCAGCGAGCCGTGGCCGCCGTGCCGCACGGTGATGACGAAGTCCCGGCCGGTGAAGCACATCACCTCGCCGGTCTCGACCACCTCGCTGGTGGCGGTGAGTTCGGTGTGCTCGACGTAGTGGATGGTCTTGAAGACGGTGAAGAGCGTGTCGTCGTACCGCTCCAGCTTCGGCCGCTGATGGGCGTGGACGGCGTCCTCGACGGCCAGCGGGTGCAGCCCGAACTCCCGGGCGATACCGGCGAATTCCTCCTCGGTCGGCTCGTGCAGGCCGATCCAGGCGAAACCGCCCTCCTCCCGCACCTGGAGCATCGCCTCGTGCGGAGTGCGGCAGGTGCCGCTCTCCAGGCGCCGGCCGTCGCGGTAGACCGCGCAGTCGACGACCGCGCTGGAGGCGGACGGGTCACGGGTGGTGTCGTAGGCGTTGTGCAGTGCGGTGCTCTTGCGCAGGGAGGGGCGCACGACGGCACGCAGGTCACGGATCATCGACATGGCTGGCTCCTTCACGGAGGGCCGTCGTCGGGCACGTGGAACAGCCCGGAATGGGGACGTGTGCTCACGTCCGCAAAGCGGGCGGCACCGCGGCGGCACGATGACGGCGTTCGCTACAGACAGGCAAGGAAAGGAGTGCTCTTCCGTCGTGCGCAAAGCCATGGGCCTCGGCCGGGAGGCTCGGGAGGCTTCAGATCACCGAGAGAGGTGGAGGGCGGAAGAGCGGTTGGTACTGCACGATCGACTTCGATCCATTGCAGCCCCACCTCCTTCAGCCGGTCCCCCTTGGGGGATGACGTGTCGTCGGGGCTGAGAGCGACGCTTCTGCGTGCTGCCCCGACCAGCGGCCAAGACTATCAGCCGACTGACGGCCAATCCCTTACTTTGCCCGTTCCATACGCGTCCTATGCTCGCGGGATGGGAGAAATTCTTGCTCTGGTCGAGGCCCGGCTGCGGACGGCCCTCGGTGAACCGGACGCGCGCGCGGCGGTGACGTTCCTCGGTACGGACCGGATCGAGGTGCTCCGCTTCGTCGACGGCGATGTGGTGCGCTACGCCACGCTCGGCATGTCCGCGCAGCCGATGGCCGATCCGACCGCGGTCCTGGCGGACCCGGTGAAGGGACCGCGCGCCGAACTGGTCCTCTCCGTGCGCGCCGGGCTCGCCGACACCGACAAGGTGCTGCGACCGCTCGCCGTGCTCGCCGCCTCCCCGCAGGTCGAGGGCTTGATCGTGGCGCCGGGTGCCTCGCTGGAGGTCGGCGAACCGTTGTGGCCCGGGGCGCCGTTCAGCTCGGTGCTGGTCGCGGAACCCGGCGGCCTGGTGGAGGACCTGGAGCTGGACGAGCCGATGGATCCGGTGCAGTTCCTGCCGCTGCTGCCGATGACGCACAACGAGGCCGCGTGGAAGCGGGTCAGGGGTGCGCAGGAGCTCCAGGAGCGGTGGCTCTCCAACGGCACGGATCTGCGCGATCCGCTGCGCGGCTCCGTGGCCCTGGACTGATCCGCTGGACCGGTCCGCGCCGCCGGAGGCACGGGACCCCTGGACCGGTCCGCGCCGCCGCAAGCACGGGAAAGCCCCGCCGCGCGGCCAGGAGGGGGAGCCGCGGGCGGGGCGGTGCGGGGGTGGGGCAGGTCAGTCGGCGAAGACCGTGACGCCGTCCTCGGCCGCGTGGACCGGCTCCAGCTCGGCCGCTTCGTGGGTCAGCGCCGACCGCCGGATCCAGACGACGACCGCACCGACCACGGCCGTGACCGCGGCGACCACGAACGGGATGTGGATGTTGCTCCACTCCTCGATCTTCGGCGCGAGGTACGGGGCGGCGGCCGCGGCGAACCAGCGGACGAAGTTGTAGCCGGCGCTCGCCACCGGGCGCGGGGCGTCGGAGACGCCGAGCGCCAGCTCCGTGTAGACGGTGTTGTTCATGCCGATGAAGGCGCCGGAGACGATCGTGCAGACGATGGCGGTGGTGTGGTTGCCGTAGCCCAGGACCAGGAGGTCGGCGGCGAGCAGCACCAGCGAGGCGCCGAGCACCTTCAGCGAGCCGAAGCGCTCCTGGAGCCGCGGGGCGACCAGCACCGAGAAGACCGCGAGCAGCAGGCCCCAGGCGAAGAACACCGCGCCCGACTTGTACGGCGTCATGTTCAGCACGAACGGGGTGAACGCCAGGATCGTGAAGAACGAGTAGTTGTAGAAGAACGCCGAGGTCGCCACCGAGGCCAGCCCGCCGTGGCCGAGCGCCTTGATCGGGTCGAGCAGTGAGGTCTTCCTGGCCGGCCTGGGCTGCTCCTTCAGGAACGCCGTGATGCAGATGAAGCCGATGGCCATCAGTGCGGCCGTGCCGAAGAACGGGTAGCGCCAGCTGGCGTCGCCGAGCAGGGCGCCGACCAGCGGCCCGCAGGCCATGCCGAGGCCGAGCGCCGACTCGTAGAGCAGGATCGCCGCCGAGCTGCCGCCGGCCGCGGCGCCGACGATCACGGCCAGCGCGGTCGACACGAAGAGCGCGTTGCCCAGCCCCCAGCCGGCCCGGAAGCCGACGAGCTCGCCGACGGACGACGAGGTGCCGGAGAGCGCGGCGAAGACGACGACGAGCGCGAGGCCGGCCAGCAGCGTCTTGCGGCCGCCGATCCGGCTCGACACGAAGCCGGTGACGAGCATCGCCACGGCGGTGATCAGGAAGTACGAGGTGAAGAGCAGCGACACCTGGCTCGGCGTCGCCTCCAGGCCCTTGGCGATGGACGGCAGAATCGGGTCCACCAGGCCGATTCCCATGAACGCGACGACAGAGGCGCCCGCCGTGGCCCAGACGGCCTTCGGCTGGCGCAGGATGCTGCCCGCGCCCTGATCGAACGGATCCTCTCCCTGCATGTGTCTTCTCGCTCTCCGCTAGATAGTTGCGATGTGCACAGAATAAGTTAGGGAAGCTAATAAGTGCAAGTTACATCTATTTCTGCAGGTGAAGCCGCACTGCGGACGGGTGATCTTCCTTGACGCGGCGACTGTCGTGGAGGACCGTTGGTCGCTATGAGGGGCGAAGCCAGTTGCCCGAAGTGCGGAGGCCGGGTCAGGGCGCCCGGTCTGTTCGCCGACACCTGGCAGTGTGCCGTGCACGGCAGTGTGCAACCGCTCCAGCCGGTCGTCCCGCCCAGCGTCGAAGCGCTGGGAGCGGTGGTGCGCCGGGCCGAGGTCCCGGTGTGGATGCCCTGGCCGCTCCCGGTGGGCTGGCTGTTCACCGGGGTGGCGAGCGCGGGCGACGACCGCAGCGGCGGCCGGGCCACCGCCGTCGCCTGCTCCGGCCCCGGTCCCGTCGGCGGCATCGGTGAACTGCTGCTCGTCACCGAGGACCTGGGCGTCGGGCTGGGTGCGCGCTACGCGGGGATCGACGGTCCCGACCCCGGCCCGCATCTGGACGTCGGCGGCCCGCCGGACGTCAAGATGCTCACCGCCGGACGCCCCACCCCGCTGTGGCACGTCAGGGGCGCCCCCGCGGACCGGGCGGTCTTCGCGGGCGAGGCGCGCGGGCTCTGGCTCTGGGCGATCGTCTGGCCCGAGCAGTCGGGGCTCCTGATGTACGACGAGCTGGTGCTCGCCGATCTGCGCGAGGCCGGGGGCGAGATGGAGCTCGTACCCTGCGGGGCGCTCACCCCGCGTCTGCTCGGCTGAGGGGCTCCGAAGAGGGGTCGGGCGGCGGACGAAGGGCGGTTATCCTGGAACGTCCCCTTGTCCGGCCCCGAGCACTGGAGTACACGTCGTGCGCATCGACCTGCACACCCACTCCACCGCATCGGACGGCACGGACACCCCCGCGGAGCTGGTGGCGAACGCCGCCGCCGCGGGCCTGGACGTCGTCGCGCTCACCGACCACGACACCGTGCGCGGTCACGCCGCCGCGGCCGCCGCTCTTCCCGAGGGGCTCACCCTCGTCACCGGCGCCGAGCTCTCCTGCCGGATCGACGGCGTGGGTCTGCACATGCTGGCCTACCTCTTCGACCCCGACGAGCCCGAGTTCGCCCGCGAACGCGAGCTCGTACGGGACGACCGGGTGCCGCGCGCCCGCACCATGGTGCGCAAGCTCCAGGAACTCGGCGTGCCCGTCGAGTGGGAGCAGGTCGCCAGGATCGCCGGGGACGGATCGGTCGGCCGGCCGCACATCGCCACCGCGCTCGTCGAACTCGGCGTCGTCGGGGCCGTCTCCGAAGCCTTCACGCCCGAATGGCTCGCCGACGGCGGACGCGCCTACGCCGAGAAGCACGAACTCGACCCCTTCGACGCGGTACGGCTGGTCAAGGCCGCCGGAGGCGTCACCGTCTTCGCGCACCCGGCCGCCGTCAAGCGCGGCGAAGTGTTGTCCGAGTCCTCGATCGCGCGCCTCGCCGCCGCGGGGCTCGACGGCATCGAGGTCGACCACATGGACCACGACGAGCCGACCCGGGCCAGGCTGCGCGGGCTCGCCGCCGATCTGGGGCTGCTGACGACGGGGTCCAGCGACTACCACGGCAGTCGCAAGACCGTCGGGCTCGGTGAGTACACCACCGACCCGGAGATCTACGGCGAGATCACCCGGCGCGCCACGGGAGCCTTCCCGGTGCCGGGCGCCGGAGGTCGGGGCCCCGCGTAACGACGCACGCGTCGGGGCCGGAACACGGACCCGTACGCGTACCGCCGTCTCTCCACCTTCACGTTCCACTTCCACGCACCCGGCCGTCGGGCCGCCGTCATGGCTTCGGGGTGCGCTCCTTCAGGCCGTTTCTCTCTCGCAAGGCTCACTGTGTTCGACGTCGCTGTCTTCGGATCCCTTTTTCTCACGCTTTTTGTGATTATGGATCCCCCCGGGATCACCCCGATCTTCCTCGCTCTCACCGCGGGCCGCCCCGCCAGGATGCAGCGCAGGATGGCGCTGCAGGCGGTCGCCGTCGCCTTCGGCGTGATCGCCGTCTTCGGTGTGCTCGGCCAGCAGATCCTCGACTACCTGCATGTCTCCGTACCCGCACTGATGATCGCGGGCGGACTGCTCCTGCTGCTGATCGCACTCGATCTGCTCACCGGCAAGACCGACGAGCCGACGCAGACCAAGGACGTCAACGTGGCGCTCGTACCGCTGGGCATGCCGCTGCTCGCCGGGCCCGGCGCGATCGTGTCGGTGATCCTGGCGGTGCAGCACGCCGACAGCGTGGGCAGCCAGATCTCGGTCTGGTCGGCGATCATCGTCATGCACATCGTGCTCTGGCTGACCATGCGTTACTCGCTGCTGATCATCCGGGTCATCAAGGACGGCGGCGTCGTGCTGGTGACCAGGCTCGCCGGAATGATGCTCTCCGCCATCGCCGTCCAGCAGATCATCAACGGCGTCACCCAGGTCATCCAGAACGCCTGACGGCTCCCCGGACGCCACAGCGCCCCCGTACGGACCTTCCGTACGGGGGCGCCACGTCTTTGTGCGTCGTCGTGCGTTACGAAGCCGAGGTTTCGGCCGGGCGGATATAGATGCGCTGGCCCACGGCTGCGGCCTGCTGCACGATCCGGTTGACGGAGGCGGCGTCCACGACGGTGCTGTCCACGGCGGTACCGTCGACATCGTCGAGTCGCATGATCTCGAAGCGCATAAGGCTTCCCTTCGTCTGATCCTCCTGCTGGAGAACTACTGGGAGGACGGTGTCCCGTCCGCAAGGATGAGAGCACCGGACACCACTGTCCTGCGCTCCACGAGATGTACAACGGCTTGCTGCCTGCAAACATTCCCTACGCTAAGGAAATTTTTTGGATGTCTAAGTATCAGCAGGTCATCGAGCACGCCCGGGCGACAAGGTCCACGACGAGGCCCGAATGAACGAGGCAGAGATCCGCGAGCGCCTGGACCGCACCAACGAGCTGCTCCAGCGCATGCTCGCCGAGGTGTCGAAGACCCCCTCGACCCACGCGATCTTCGTGGACGCGGGCTATGTGTACGCCGCGGCCGGACTGCTCGTCACCGGCACCGAGGACCGCCGCTCCTTCGACCTCGACGCGGAAGGACTCATCGAGGCCTTCATCGACAAGGCCCGCACGATCTTCGCGGACAGCAGGCTGCTGCGCGTGTACTGGTACGACGGGGCCAGGCGGCGCATCCACACCGCCGAGCAGCAGTCCATCGCCGAACTCCCCGACGTCAAGGTCCGGCTCGGCAACCTCAACGCCAACAACCAGCAGAAGGGCGTCGACTCACTCATCCGCACCGACCTCGAATCGCTCGCCCGGCACCGCGCCATCAGCGACGCGGCCCTGGTCGGCGGCGACGAGGACCTGGTCTCCGCAGTGGAGGCGGCGCAGGGATACGGGGCCCGGGTGCACCTGTGGGGCATCGAGGCGGGGGAGGGGCGCAACCAGGCCGAGCCGCTGCTCTGGGAGGTCGACAGCCAGCGCACCTTCGACCTGGACTTCTGCCGACCGTACGTCACCAGGCGCCCTGTCACCACTTACGAGGACGACACCCCCGCACCCGCGCGCGAGGACGTCCGCTTCGTCGGCGCGCAGATCGCCGCGGCCTGGCTGGCCGCCCGGGGCCGCGAGTCCCTCGCCGACCTGTTGCCCGGACACCCGTACCTGCCGGGCTCCGTCGACCAGGACCTGCTGGTCGAGGCCGAGCGGCTGCTCCAGCACTCGCTGCGCGGCCACGCACATCTGCGGCGGGCGCTGCGCGACGGCTTCTGGCAGCACCTCCAGTCGCAGTACTGAGCCGCCCGCGGCCCCGCCCCGCCTACAGGCTGTCCCAGAACGAGGCGAGCGCGGCCGCCGTCTGCTCCGGGCGGTCCGTGTTCGGGGAGTGCTCGGCCCCCATGATCAGGGTGCGGTGCGCGCCCAGCCGCCGCGCCATCTCGTCGAGCAGCGGCACCGGCCAGGTGTCGTCGCGCTCGCCGGAGAGCACATGGACCGGCAGCGGCAGGGCGGCGAGTTCTGCCACCCGGTCCGGCTCGGTCACCAGCTGGCGGCCGGTGGCGATCAGCTGGGCGGGCCGGTGGCGCAGCCAGCGCCGGCGCAGCGCCTCGCCGTTCGCCGTCGCCGCCTCCTCCGGCGGGTCGAGGGCGCGCATCGCGTCCCACACCCGGGCCATGCTGAGCGTCGCGAGCGCGTCGCTGAGCACCTTCACCTTGAGCTGCTGGGCCTCGACGACCTCGGCGGGCCCCGACGACATGAGCGTCAGCGAACGGAACGGCGAGGCGTCGAGCAGCACGGTGGCGCGGGCGATCTGCCCGCCGAGCGAGTGCCCCAGCAGATGCACGGTGCCCGCGCCCCCGCTGCCGAGCGCGGTGGCCTGCGCGAGCACATCGCGGGCCAACTCACCCTGCGCGTAATCCTCCTGACGGTCCGTCCCGTCGCTCTCGTACTGGCCGCGGCCGTCCACGGCGACGATCCGGTACCCGGTGGACGAGAGCGGTTCCAGGAGCGCCATGAAGTCCTCCTTGCTGCCCATGTATCCGGGCACCAGGAGGGCGGTGCCGCGCACGGCACCCGGCGGCGAGGCGTCCAGCACGGCGAAGTCGCCGCGCGGGGTGCGCAACTGGTGGGCGTGGGCGCAGGGGGGCGGGGTGAAGGTGTGCGGCCGGCTCATGGGACGAGGGTAGGGCCTGTCCGGCGCGTCAGGGCCGGACGGGGCGGGGTGCCGCACCAGACGCCGCGCCCCCGGCTCTGATCCGCCGGACAGGCCCTGAGCCGTGGCCCGGCCCGGGGCAGTGCGCAGGTGCGCGAACGCCGGACGGGCCCGAGGATGTCCTCGGGCCCGTCCGGCGTCGGTCGGCTGCTGCTCAGCCTTCGGTCTTGGCGGCGGCCGCGCGCGGCGCCCGGCGCCTGCGCGGCTTCGCCTCGCCCTCCTCGGCGGCCGGGGCCTCGGCCACGGTCTCCGTCTTCGGCTTGGCGGCCGCACGGGTGCGGCGGCGCGGCTTGGTCTCGGTCACCGGCTCGGAGATCGGGGCGATCTGGAAGTCGACCTCGTCCTCGGCCGGCTTGACGACACGGGGGCGGCGACGCGGCTTGGTCACCGTCTTCGTCTCGGTCACCGGCTCGGAGATCGGGGCGATCTGGAAGTCGACCTCGTCCTCGGCCGGCTTGACCACGCGGGCGCGGCGGCGGCGCGGCTTGGTCTCGGCCACGGGCTCGGCCTCGACCGGGGCGGCCTTGGCAGCCTTGGCGGCCTTGGCGGCCTTCGGCTCCACCACGACCTCGACCACGGCCTCCACCGTGCTCACCACGGCCTCGGCAGCGGCCTCCGCGGCACCGACCCGGGTACGGCGACGGCGGCGCGGCGTACGCGGCTCGGCCGGGGCGTCGCCGGCCTCGGCGGCCGGGGCCGGCACCGCGGCGGTGGACGCCGCGTCGGACGCGGCGGAGCCGCCCCGGGTGCGACGTCGCTGACGCGGCGTGCGCGGTGCGCGCTCCTCGCGGACGGCGGGTGCCGAAGCCGCGACGGTCTTGCGGCCGCGGCCGCCCGTCTCGCCGAGGTCCTCGATCTCCTCGGCCCGCAGACCCGCCCGGGTCCGCTCGGCGCGCGGCAGGACACCCTTGGTGCCGGACGGGATGTCGAGCTCCTCGAAGAGGTGCGGCGAGGTGGAGTAGGTCTCGACCGGGTCGTTGAACTTGAGGTCGAGCGCCTTGTTGATCAGCTGCCAGCGCGGGATGTCGTCCCAGTCGACCAGCGTGATCGCGATGCCCTTGGCGCCCGCGCGGCCGGTCCGGCCGATGCGGTGCAGGTAGGTCTTCTCGTCCTCCGGCGACTGGTAGTTGATGACGTGGGTCACACCCTCGACATCGATACCGCGCGCCGCGACGTCGGTGCAGACGAGCACGTCCACCTTGCCGTTGCGGAACGCGCGCAGCGCCTGCTCGCGGGCGCCCTGGCCGAGGTCGCCGTGGACCGCGCCGGACGCGAAGCCGCGCTTCTCCAGCTGCTCGGCGATGTCGGCCGCCGTGCGCTTGGTGCGGCAGAAGATCATCGCGAGCCCGCGGCCGTTGGCCTGCAGGATGCGGGAGACCATCTCCGGCTTGTCCATCGAGTGGGCCCGGAAGACGTGCTGCGAGATGTTCGCGACGGTCGCGCCCTCGTCGTCGGGCGAGGTGGCGCGGATGTGCGTCGGCTGCGACATGTAGCGACGCGCGAGACCGATGACGGCCCCCGGCATGGTCGCCGAGAACAGCATCGTCTGGCGCTTCGCCGGAAGCATCGTGATGATCTTCTCGACATCGGGCAGGAAGCCCAGGTCGAGCATCTCGTCGGCCTCGTCGAGCACCAGCGCCCGGACGTGCGAGAGGTCGAGCTTGCGCTGCCCGGCCAGGTCGAGCAGGCGGCCCGGGGTGCCGACGATCACGTCTACGCCCTTCTTCAGGGCCTCGACCTGCGGCTCGTACGCGCGGCCGCCGTAGATCGCGAGGACGCGGACGTTGCGCACCTTGCCGGCGGTCAGCAGGTCGTTGGTCACCTGCTGGCAGAGCTCACGGGTGGGGACGACGACCAGCGCCTGCGGCGCCTCGGTCAGCTCCTCGGGCGCGGCCCGGCCGGCCTCGACGTCCGCGGGGACGGTGACGCGCTCCAGCAGCGGCAGACCGAAACCGAGGGTCTTGCCCGTGCCGGTCTTGGCCTGGCCGATGACGTCGGAGCCGGAGAGCGCGACGGGGAGCGTCATCTCCTGGATGGGGAACGGGGACACAATGCCGACGGCCTCAAGGGCCTCGGCCGTCTCGGGAAGAATCCCGAGTTCACGAAACGTAGTCAGGGTGCTGCCTCTTCTGTGAGACGCGGCCCGAGGCGAACGCTGGGGGTCGTACCGTGCCGGGGTTGGTCATCCGGCCGTGGATGGGCCGGGTGGCGCGGGACCACTGCCGTCGCTCGAGCGCTCGTGCCGCTGAGGGGGCCCCTCATCTGCGGTCGTACGTGTCGTACGCCCCGCGTGGAGGGCTGTCGGGTCGGAGCCGATCGGGCCACCGACCGGGCATCCTCATTCGTTTTCACCATTTTCACGCCACCGGTACATCCAAAATACTCAGTAGACGCAATACCACTGTACCCCGGATTCGCGCACGTGTGTTGGGCGAATTCATTGGAACGGTGTGATGTCACTGGCCGGCCAGGCCCTTCCGTACCCCGCCGGGCGGGCTATTCTGCGCTTCATGGAGACGCCTGACAACGCCACTGAAACCTCCGAACCCACCGGAATCGCCGCCCAGGACTGGGCCACCGCGTCCGCGGAGCCGCAGTACCGGGCAGCGGTCGTGGACCTGCTGGGAGCACTCGCCTACGGGGAGCTGGCGGCCTTCGAGCGGCTCGCCGAGGACGCCAAACTCGCGCCGACGCTGGCCGACAAGGCGGAGCTGGCAAAGATGGCCTCCGCCGAATTCCATCACTTCGAGCGGCTCACCGACCGGCTGACCGCGATCGACGTGGAGCCGACCGGCGCGATGGAACCCTTCGCCAAGGCGCTCGACGACTTCCACCGCCAGACCGCGCCGTCGGACTGGCTGGAGGGTCTGGTGAAGGCGTACGTCGGCGACTCGATCGCCAGTGACTTCTACCGGGAGGTCGCGGTCCGTCTCGACTCGGACACCCGCTCCCTCGTCCTCGCCGTGCTCGACGACACAGGGCACGGGAACTTCGCCGTCGAGAAGGTGCGTGCCGCGATCGAAGCGGACCCGCGCGTCGGTGGCCGGCTCGCGCTCTGGGCGCGCCGCCTGATGGGCGAGGCGCTCTCCCAGGCGCAGCGGGTGGTGGCCGACCGCGACGCGCTGTCCACGATGCTCGTCGGCGGCGTGGCGGACGGCTTCGACCTGGCAGAGGTCGGCCGGATGTTCTCGCGGATCACCGAGGCGCACACCAAGCGGATGGCGGCGCTGGGACTGGCCGCGTAACCGGATCATCGGGGGCCGGCCCGCCGGGCCGGCCGTCAGACCGCCGCTGATCGACTCAGCCGGCGGCTGCTCCGCGGCCTGATCAGCAGCGAGAGTGTCACGGCCCCGACCAGCGCCGAGCCGACCAGCGTGGCCACGACATGGCCCGGACCCAGCACCGAGTGCATGAGATACGAGCCGAACAGGGCTCCCAGGGCGCCGGTGGTGAGGACGGCACGGCGGGACGGGAGCCGGTCCGGCAGGAAGCGGAGCGCCAGCCAGGCGAGGGCGAGTCCGAGCACTGCGGAGCCGAGCGGTTCCAGGATCACAGATGATCACCTCGCGAGTTGCGGGGCGGGTAAATCGGTCGTTAGCGGTCCTACCCGTGGGCTGCGGAACGCAACCCTCCTGGGCACAGGCTTCACACGGAGAACACCGGCACCGGCGGGAACGGGCGGCGGCCCGGTGGGAAGTCCCACCGGGCCGCCGCCACGGTCACTGCTGAGAGCGTGCTGGACTACAGCGCGCCGAACCCCACGCGCCGCGTGCTGGGCTCGCCGATCTCCACGTAAGCGATCCGGTCGGCCGGCACCAGGACCTTGCGGCCCTTCTCGTCCGTGAGGCTGAGCAGCTGCGCCTTACCGGTGAGCGCCTCGGCGACCGTGCTCTCGACCTCTTCGGCGGAAAGCCCGCTCTCCAGAACGATCTCCCGGGGCGTGTGCTGCACCCCGATCTTGACCTCCACGGCTATGTCCCTCCGACGGTCAGTCCATGCGCGGTGAGCCGCGCCGTACCCAGCACACATTAGCCCGCTGAGGGGGGCCGCCAGTGGCCGGAGGGCAACGCCCGCAGCGAACACGGGCGTGGCCGCGCCGGGCGGCCCGCGTCAGTGCTGATCGATGCCGTGCAGCGGGAAGCCCGCGATGCCCCGCCAGGCCAGCGACGTGAGCAGCTGGACCGCGGTGTCGCGTGGAATGGCCGACCGGCTGGAGAGCCAGTAACGGGCCACCACCTGGGAGACACCGCCCAGGCCGACCGCGAGCAGCATCGATTCGTCCTTGGACAGCCCGGTGTCACCGGCGATGACGTCGGAGATCGCCTCCGCGCACTGCAGCGAGACCCGGTCGACGCGCTCGCGCACCGCCGGCTCGTTGGTCAGGTCGGACTCGAAGACGAGCCGGAAGGCGCCGCCCTCGTCCTCGACGTACGCGAAGTACGCGTCCATCGTCGCGGCGACCCTCAGCTTGTTGTCGGTGGTCGACGCCAGTGCCGTACGGACCGCCTGGAGAAGCGATTCGCAGTGCTGGTCGAGAAGGGCCAGATAGAGCTCCAGCTTGCCCGGGAAGTGCTGGTAGAGCACCGGCTTGCTGACCCCGGCCCGCTCGGCGATGTCGTCCATCGCGGCGGAGTGGTAGCCCTGTGCCACGAAGACTTCCTGCGCGGCGCCCAGCAGCTGATTGCGTCGGGCGCGGCGAGGCAGGCGAGTGCCTCGCGGGCGCGCCGCCTCGGTCTGCTCGATGGCTGTCACGCCGCCTCCCAAATTTGTGATCGGACACAGCTTTTCCGTGCACGCTGCGCCGTACAGCCATCGTACTTTTGGGTAACCCGGGTACGCGCGGCGCGGACGCAGAATTTCATGGACCGGACGGCTGCGGTAGCCACAGATTCCTCGGCCACCGGGACAAATCAGGTTGTATCAGCGGTATTCGTCCTCATCCTGTGCGATGACGCGGGCCTGCTCCGCCGCATCCGCCTCGTTCGCACTGTCCCGGTCGATCTCCGTGAGCGGTTCGTCGCGCCGCTGCTGGAGATCGGCCCGCTGCTCGGCGGCGTCGGCCCGGGGTGTCTCCTGGTCCGGTTCGTCCGGCTGGATGTCCTCGAAGGTCTCCGGGTCGCTGGGGTCGACCGTCATGGTGACTCCCTTCCTTGCTTCGAGCGTAGGAGCTACCCCGGCGGGCCGCTACGCGGTCTGTGACCGCGAACACATGAATCGGGGTGTGATCGTCTCGTAACATTGCCGCATGTCTTCGACCGAGCTGCCGGGCGTCCGTGCCGTCGTCGCCGCGGCGTCCCCCGCGGTGGGCACCGTCGAGGTCGCCGAGGGGGAGGAACTGCGCTCCGTCGCGCTCCCCGGGCTGACGCTGACCGTCCGGTCCCGGCCTCCGCAGCGGGCCGGACTGCCGCCCGCGCTCTACGTGCACGGGCTCGGCGGCTCCTCGCAGAACTGGTCGGCGCTGATGCCGCTGCTCCAGGACGTGGTGGACGGGGAGGCCGTCGACCTGCCCGGCTTCGGCGACTCCCCGCCGCCGGACGACGGGAATTACTCGGTCACCGGGCACGCCCGCGCCGTGATCCGGTTCCTCGACGCCGGGGAGCGCGGGCCGGTCCATCTGTTCGGCAATTCGCTCGGCGGTGCCGTGGCCACCCGGGTCGCCGCGGTCCGTCCCGACCTGGTGCGCACCCTCACGCTCATCTCGCCCGCGCTTCCCGAGATCCGGGTGCAGCGGTCCGCCGTGCCGACGGGGCTGCTCGCGGTGCCCGGTGTTGTCGGCCTGTTCGCCCGGCTGACCAGGGAGTGGTCCGCGGAGGACCGCACCCGTGGCGTGATGGCGCTCTGTTACGGCGATCCGGGGCGGGTCTCCGAGGCGGGCTTCCGTGCAGCGGTGGCCGAAATGGAGCGCCGCATGGAGCTGCCGTACTTCTGGGACGCGATGGCGCGCTCGGCACGTGGCATTGTCGATGCGTACACGCTCGGCGGGCAGCACGGACTGTGGCGCCAGGCCGAGCGGGTGCTCGCACCGACCCAGCTCGTGTACGGCGGACGGGACCAGCTGGTCTCGTACCGGATGGCGCGCAGGGCGGCCGCGGCCTTCCGCGATTCACGGCTGCTGACGCTGCCCGACGCGGGGCACGTGGCGATGATGGAGTACCCGGAGGTGGTCGCCCAGGCCTTCCGGGAACTGCTCGACGAACGCGGCGGGAGCTGATCCGGGGCGTGGGACGACATAGTCGAAAGGGCCCCAAACCCCCGGGGTCCGACAGCGAGGCCGCCCCCGCGGACGCAGGCGGCGACCGCGAGGCCGTCCAGCCGCCGGGCCCCGGCACCGGCCGGCGACGCAGGGCCGCCGACGCACCGTCCGGATCCGACGGGCACGCCCCGTCCCAGCAGGCCGGGCACGTCCGCGGCGGCCATCCCGAGCAGCGCGAACCCGGCGGCGGCTGGGGGACCGGGCCCCAGCCCCGCCTCCGGGCCGAGGACCCCCGGACCGTGGGGCAGCAGGCTTCGGCCCAGCCGCAGGCGACGCCCCGGCAGCAGCCGCAGACCGGCACCCGGCCGCTGATACCGGGACCGCGGCGCGAGTTCGTCGAAGCGTTCGACGCGCCGCCCGCACCGCGAGGGCCCTCCGTCCCGCCGGCCCGCCCCGCCGATCCGTACGCCTCGGTCGGCGAGTGGGACGAGCGGCCGCCCGGCGCCGCCGTCGACCCGCCCGCCGGCAAGGAGAGCAAGGACGGCAAGGGCTCCAAGGGGCGCACCTTCACCGGGATCGCGGCCGCCGCGGTGACCACCGTGCTCGCGGTGGTCGTGGCCGGGCAGGTCGCCCAGGACGACGGCGGCCGGACCGGCGCCGCGCAGCCCGCGGGCGTCGACCGGGACGGCCTCGACGGCACCTCCCGCTCGGACGACCGGGCGACCCCGCAGCCGGTGCGGGTCAAGCCGCTCACGTACGAGCAGAAGATGGCCAAGGCCTATCCGCTCGCGCCGAAGCTGACGGCGTCCGGGAAGTTCGAGACGGTTCCGGGGAAGGCGAAGGCGCCCGGCCGGGGGCACAAGTACCGGTACCGGATCGACGTGGAGAAGGGCCTCGGTCTCGACGCCGAGCTCTTCGCCAGGGCCGTCCAGGAGACCCTCAACGACGACCGCAGCTGGGCGCACGACGGGGCGATGACGTTCGAGCGGATCTCCCGGGGCGATCCCGATTTCGTCATCACCCTGGCCAGCCCCGGGACCACCGGCGAGTGGTGCGAGAAGTCCGGTCTGGACACCACGCAGGACAACGTCAGTTGCGACTCCGCGGCGACCGAGCGCGTGATGATCAACGCCTACCGCTGGGCACAGGGGTCGTCGACCTTCGGTCCGGACAAACTCTTCGCCTACCGCCAGATGCTGATCAACCATGAGGTCGGCCACCGGCTGGGCCACAACCATGTGAGTTGCGGCACGGCCGGAGCCCTCGCTCCGGTGATGCAGCAGCAGACCAAGTCGTTGAACATCGACGGGATCAAGTGCCGTCCCAACGCCTGGGTGTATCCGCCCAGTTGATCCGGAAAGGGGCGGGTCCGCGAGTGCGACGGGCCCGCCCCTTCGGCATGCCCGGCCCCGTGGCCGTATGCAGAACCGGCGCACACCTGCCCGCACCCTGTCCGCATGGTGAGATCGCTGTCTCAATTAACGTTGACATCACCTGGGCGGTGATCCATATTTCTCGGCATGTCACACGGCCCCGTCCTCCCCGATCGCGCAGTCATAGAGCTGGCGCTCATCGGTGTGACCGGGCACAGTGTCGCCGACATCGACTGTTGCTGACGCCTGCCCGAGCGCGCGTCCGCCCGCCGTCCGAGCCCTGAACGGGCCGGGCCGCCACGCATGACCGCCGCGCCCGGCACATTCCCTCCGCAGGCGCGGCAGTTCGTTGTCACCGGTCGGCTTCTCCAGCCGCCGACCGGCTGTGTGCACTCGCTCTCGTTGCCGCCTGCGCGGAACCCTTACGTCCCGTTTTGCCCAGGCAGTACATCCGAGAGGTCATCTTCCGATGCGTCAACCGTCCGTCATATCGCGCCGCGTGGCCGCGGCCACCGCAGTACTCGTCGTGGCGGCGGGTGCCGCGGCCTGCGGACCCAAGGACAACAAGGGCGGCGACGGCAGCTCCGGTGCGACCGGCAAGCCGCAGAAGGGCGGCACGCTCACCGTCCTCAACAGCAAGCCGCAGGATGACTTCGACCCCGCGCGGCTCTACACCTCCGGCGGCGGCAACGTCCCGTCCCTGGTCTTCCGTACGCTCACCACTCGCAACCGGGAGAACGGCGCCGCCGGCGCGAAGGTCGTCCCCGACCTCGCGACCGACCTGGGCACGCCCAGCAAGAACGCCACCGTGTGGACGTACACCCTCAAGGACGGCCTGAAGTACGAGGACGGCACCGCGATCACCAGTGCCGACATCAAGTACGGCATCGAGCGCTCCTTCGCCGCCGAGCTCTCCGGCGGCGCGCCCTACCTGCGCGACTGGCTGATCGGCGGCGCCGACTACCAGGGCCCGTACAAGGACAAGAAGGGCCTCGACTCGATCGAGACGCCCGACGCGAAGACGATCGTCTTCCACCTCGACAAGCCGGAGGGCGAATTCCCCTTCCTGGCCACGCAGACCCAGACGACCCCGGTGCCCAAGGCCAAGGACACGGGCACCAAGTACGAGGAGCACCCGATCTCCTCGGGCCCGTACAAGGTCGTCAGGAACGAGGGCGACGGCGAGCGCCTGATCCTGGAGCGCAACCCGCACTGGTCGGCGGCGACCGACGAGGAGCGCAAGGCCTACCCCGACAAGATCGACGTGCGCTCCGGACTCGACTCCGCCGTCATCAACCAGCGCCTGTCCGCCTCGCAGGGCGCCGACGCCGCCGCCGTCACCACCGACACCAACCTGGGCCCGGCCGAACTCGCCAAGGTCAGCGGCGACAAGAAGCTCGCCGCCCGCGTCGGCACCGGCCACTTCGGCTACACCAACTACATCGCGTTCAACCCGAAGGTGAAGCCGTTCGACAACCCGAAGGTGCGTCAGGCGATCTCGTACGCCGTCGACCGCTCCTCCGTGGTCAACGCGGCCGGCGGCTCCTCGCTCGCCGAGCCCGCCACCACCTTCCTGCCCGACCAGGCGGCCTTCGGCTACACGCCGTACGACCACTTCCCGGCCGGTAAGAACGGCAACGCGGTCAAGGCCAGGGAACTGCTGAAGGAGGCCGGCTACCCCAAGGGGCTGACCGTCACCCTCACGCACTCCAACGACAAGGACTTCGCGACGAGCCCGGAGATCGCCACCGCGCTCCAGGAGGCGCTGAAGAAGGCCGGAATCACCGTCAAGCTCCAGGGCCTGGAGTCCAACGACTACTCCGACACCGTCTACAACGTGAAGAGCGAGCCCGGCTTCTTCCTCGGCGGCTGGGGCGCCGACTGGCCGTCCGGCGGCCCGTTCTTCGCGCCGATCTTCGACGGGCGCCAGATCGTCAAGTCGGGCTACAACTTCAACTCCGGCCAGCTGAACGACCCCGCGGTCAACAAGGAGATCGACGAGATCAACAAGCTGACCGACCTGGACGCCGCCGCGAAGCGCTGGGGCGCGCTCGACGAGAAGGTCGGTGAGCAGGCGCTGACCGTGCCGCTGTTCCACCCGGTCTACAAGCGCCTGTACGGCGAGGCCGTCAAGAACGTCGTGATCAGCGACTGGACCGGCGTGCTCGACATCTCGCAGGTCGCGGTCAAGTAGTCATGGCAGATGCAATTCCGGTCGAGGAGGCGGGGACCGCGAAGGTCCCCGCCTTTGGGGCCAATCCGTTCTGGCGGCGGCTGCGCGCCCGGCGCGCGGCCCTCGTGGCGGCCGCGGTCGTCGCCCTGCTGGTCCTGGCGGCGCTCGCCGCACCGTTGCTCGCGGGCATCGAGGGCCAGGACCCCACCACGTACCACCCCGACCTCGTCGACTCCGCCACCGGCGGGGTGCCGGTCGGCTCCTTCGGCGGGATCAGCGCCGAGCACTGGCTCGGCGTCGAACCGCTCACCGGACGCGACCTGTTCGCCCGCGTCGTGTACGGGGCCCGGGTCTCGCTCGGCGTCGCGCTCGCCGCCACGCTGCTCCAGGTGATCACCGGCGTCGGTATCGGGCTCGCGGCCGGGCTCGGCAACCGCTTCGTCGACCAGGCGCTCAGCCGGGTCACCGACGTCGTGGTCGCGCTGCCCGTCATGGTGATCGCGCTCGGCGCGCTGGCCGTCGTACCCGCGAGCTTCCCCCGCCCGGTCCTGATCGCCGTGATCATCGGCCTGATCGGCTGGTCGGG
Source organism: Streptomyces sp. NPDC102437 (assembly GCF_044765565.1). Lineage (NCBI taxonomy): Bacteria > Bacillati > Actinomycetota > Actinomycetes > Kitasatosporales > Streptomycetaceae > Streptomyces > Streptomyces sp. NPDC102437. The sequence continues at coordinate 102,770 of NZ_JBIWKI010000010.1, forward strand.
GACCTCGAAGATCGTGCGCGCCCAGACGCTCTCGCTGAAATCGCGCGACCACGTCGCCGCCGCCCGGCTCAGCGGCTGGGGCTCCTGGCAGATCGCCAGGCGCGAACTGCTGCCCGCACTGGCCGCGCCCGTCATCACCTACGCGGTGCTGCTCTTCCCGTCGAACATCGTCGTCGAGGCGGCCCTGTCCTTCCTCGGCGTGGGCATCAAGCCGCCCACACCGTCCTGGGGACAGATGCTCAGCGACGCCGACACCTGGTACCAGGCGGCACCCACCTATCTGCTGATCCCCGCCCTGCTGCTCTTCGTCACCGTGCTGGCGCTGACCGTCCTCGGCGAGGGCGTACGCACCGCGCTCGACCCGCGCGCCGAGTCCCGGCTGCGGATCGGCACCGGACGGAAGAAGGAGGCCGACGCGTGAAGTGGTTCCTGCTCAGACGGATCGGCGGAGCACTCTTCGTGCTGCTCGCCCTCAGCGTCGTCGTCTACGCCGCCTTCTACGTCGCCCCGGGCAACGTCGCGCAGATAGCCTGCGGCCCGCGCTGCTCGCCCGCGCAGGTGGCGCAGGTCAGCGAACAGCTGCACCTGGGCGACCCGTTGTACCTGCAGTACGCGCACTTCCTCCAGGCGCTCTTCACCGGCCGCGACTACTCGACCGGCACCGGCGTGCTGCACTGCCAGGCGCCCTGCCTGGGACTCTCGTACCAGAGCGACCAGCAGGTCACCGAGCTGATCCTGGCCAAGCTCCCGGCCACCGCCTCGCTCGCCGTCGGCGCCTTCGTGCTGTGGATGCTGCTCGGCGTCGGCACCGGGCTGCTGTCGGTGTGGCGGCGCGGCCGGCTGACCGAGCGCGTCCTGACCTGGATCACTCTTGCGGGCATGGCGACCCCGGTCTTCGTCATCGGACTGCTGCTGATCATCGTCCTGGTCACGGCGTTCCAGATCCTGCCGTTCCCGGACTACGTACCGCTCACCGAGGACCCGGAGCAGTGGGCCTGGAACCTGCTGCTGCCCTGGATCTCCCTGGCCCTGGTGTCCGCGGCCCCGTATGCCCGGATGACCCGGGCCTCGATGCTGGAGACCCTGGCCGAGGACCATGTGCGCACCTTCAGGGCGTACGGGGTCGGCGAACGGGCGCTCGTGGGACGGCACGCGCTGCGCGGTGCGCTGGCGCCGGTGATCGCGCTCGGCGCACTCGACATCGGCTCGATGTTCGGCGGCGCCGTCCTCACCGAATCGCTCTTCGGGATTCCGGGGGTCGGCCGTGAACTCGTCGACGCCGTGAAGCACGTGGACCTTCCGGTGGTCGTCGGTCTGGTGCTCGTCACCGGATTCTTCGTGGTCCTCGCCAATGCCGTCGCCGACATACTCCAGGCGATGGCCGACCGACGGGTGGTACTGGCATGAGCCTGGTCGAAGTCTCCGATCTCTCGATCTCGTTCGGCGACGTACGAGCCGTGGACGGGCTGTCGTTCTCGCTGGAGGCCGGCGGCGCGCTCGGAGTCGTGGGGGAGTCCGGCTCCGGCAAGAGCGCCTCGGCGTATGCCCTGCTGGGACTGCACCGCGGGACCGGCGCGAAGGTCGGCGGCTCGATCCGGGTCGCCGGGGTGGACGTGACGGCGGCGGACGACGCGGAACTGCGGGCCCTGCGGGGCGCGAAGGCCGCGATGGTCTTCCAGGACCCGCTGTCCTCGCTGGACCCGTACTACGCGGTGGGAGACCAGATCGCCGAGGTGTACCGGGTGCACAACCGGGCCTCCCGGCGGGCGGCGCGGGCTCGGGCGGTGGAGGTGCTGGACCGGGTCGGGATCCCCGACGCGGTACGGCGCTCCCGGTCGAGGCCGCACGAGTTCTCCGGCGGGATGCGGCAGCGGGCGCTGATCGCGATGGCCCTGGCCTGCGAGCCCCAGCTGCTCATCGCCGACGAGCCTACGACCGCCCTGGACGTCACCGTCCAGGCCCAGATCCTCGACCTGCTCCACGACCTGCGCCGCGAGACGGGCATGGGGCTGCTGCTGGTCACGCACGACGTGGGCGTGGCGGCGGAGTCGGTCGACGAGGTGCTGGTCATGCAGTCGGGCCGGGCGGTGGAACGCGGACCGGTGGGCGAGGTGCTCGTGGCGCCGCGCGAGCCGTACACGAAGGCGCTGCTGGCGGCGGTGCCCCGGGTGACGGAGGCGCGCGACCGATCCGGCGCGGCGGCGGAAGACGGCGAGGTGCTCGTCGAGGCCGACGGCGTCCGGCAGGTGTTCGGCAGGGGGAAGACCGCGCTCGCCGCCGTCGATGGGGTCTCCCTCACCGTCCGGCGCGGTGAGACCCTCGGCATCGTCGGGGAGAGCGGCAGCGGCAAGACCACCCTCGGGCGGATGCTCGTCGGACTGCTGGAGCCCACCTCGGGGCGGCTCACCCGCGACGCCCGGGTGCAGATGGTCTTCCAGGACCCCGTCTCCTCCCTCAACCCGCGCCGCTCGGTCGGCGAGTCGGTCGCCGACCCGCTGCGGGCCCGTGGGCAGCGCGACGAGGCCGCGATCAGGGTGCGGGTGCGGGACCTGCTGACCCGGGTCGGACTCGACCCGGACAGCCACGACCGCTACCCGCACGAGTTCAGCGGCGGACAGCGACAGCGCGTCGGGATCGCACGGGCCCTGGCCGCAGAGCCGGAGCTGATCGTCTGCGACGAGGCGGTCTCCGCGCTCGACGTGACGACCCAGGCCCAGGTGACCGCCCTGCTCGCGGAGCTCCAGCGGGAACTCGGACTCGCCCTGGTCTTCATCGCCCACGACCTCGCCGTCGTACGGCAGGTCAGCGACCGGGTCGCAGTCATGCGGCAGGGCCGGATCGTCGAGGAGGGCGCGGTGGACCAGGTGTACGGGAACCCCCGGGACCCGTACACCAAGCAGCTGCTGGCGGCCGTTCCGGCGCTCGATCCGGCGCTCGCGACGGTTCGCCGCGCGGCCCGCAAGGAGTTGGCCGCCGCCTGACCCTGTGTGACCACTCGCTCCCATAGCGCGACAGAACGCTACTGGGGCGGGAAAGTTACGACGGTTCACCCCTTTCGGTGGTGCGACGGACAACCGTCCGTCGTACCACCGGCGTATCCGCTTACGGTCGTCCCGCTGTGAGCCGCCATTCCAACGGCGGCCGCCCACAAGGGAGATCGGGGGTGTGCTCGTGCGGATCGGACTACTCACCGATGGTGGTTACCCGTATGCCGGCGGTGAGTCCGGACTCTGGTGCGACCGTCTGGTGCGCGGGCTCACGCAGCACGAGTTCGATCTCTTCGCGCTCAGCCGCTCCGCCTCGCAGGAGGAGCGCGGCCGGGTCCCGCTCCCGGCGCAGGTCGGCCGGGTGCGCACGGCACCGCTCTGGACGGCCGACGAGGACGTACGGGACACCCGGGCCCCCAGGGGGCTGCTCGCCCGGATGGTGACGGGCGGCGGCGCCCGACCGTACGGACGGCGCGAACGGCGGCGCTTCGAGGCGCACTTCACGGCGCTCGCGGCCTCGGTCTGCGCGGCGGGTGCGGGGAGCGGCGAGGACTGTGCCGCGGGTACGGGGGAACCGGGTGGCGAAGGGTGTGCGTCCGTTGCGGACGCGCAGTTCACGGACGGCCTGTACGGGCTCGCGGAACTGGCCCGCGAACACGGCGGACTCACCGCGGCCCTCCGCTCCGAAACCACCGTGCGGGTACTCGAAGCGGCCTGCCGCGCCCCGGGCACCGGGCGCACCGTCCAGAGCGCCACCGTCCCCGACCTCCTCGCCTTCGCCCGGGAACTCGACCGGGTGCTCCGCCCCCTCTCGCTCGACTGGTACGACGAGGAGGGCCTCGGCGCGGTAGACCTCTGTCACGCGACGTCCGGTGGCGCCGGCGCACTGCCAGGACTACTGGCCAAGCGCTTCTTCGGGGTGCCGCTGCTGGTCACCGAGCACGGAGTGCGGCTGCGGGCGCACTACCTCGCGGCGACCGGCACCACGCTGAACGCGCCGGTGCGCGCCCTGCTCGCCAACCTGCACGGGCGGCTGGCCACCGAGGTGTACCGGCAGGCCGCGATCGTCACCCCGGGCGACACCCATGCCCGCCGCTGGCAGGAGCGGTGCGGCGCGGAGCGGGAGAAGCTGCGCACCGTCCACCCCGGCATGGAGTCCGACCGCTTCACGGCGCTGGGGGAGAGCGGCGACAGCGGTCCGGACGACACCCTGGTGTGGGTCGGGCCGGTCGAGCCGGCCAAGGACCTGATCGCGCTGCTGCACGCCTTCGCGGAGGTACGGAAGGCCGAGCCGGATGCCCGGCTGAGGATCATCGGCGCCCCGGCCCGGGGTGCGGAGGGTGCGAAAGGCACGGAGGGCGGGGCCTATCTCGCGCACTGCCGGGCGCTCGCCGCCCAGCTGTTCCCCGACGAGGCCACGGACGCGCACGCCATCGGGGACAACCCGGTCTCCTTCGATGACCTCGGCGGGGCCGAGGTGCCCGAGTTGACGGACGCCTACGCGGCGGGCGGGGTCGTCGTCCTGTCCAGCGTGATGGAGGGCTTCCCGACCGGTCTCGTCGAGGCGATGTTCTGCGGCCGGGCCACGGTGTCGACGGATGTCGGCGCGGTCGTCGAGGTGATCGGCGGCACCGGGCTCGTGGTGCCCCCGCGCAACCCCCGGGCGCTGGCCGACGCCTGTATCGCGCTGCTGCGGGACCCCGAGCGCCGTGCACGGCTCGGAGCGGCGGCGCGCGCCCGCGCGCTCGAACTCTTCACCGTCGACCAGAACCTCGCGGCATTCCGCGCCATCTACCTGGAGCTCATCTCGCACGCCCCGGTGCGCAGGGAGGCCGAGGCGGTGGACGCCGACGGCGAACCGCGCCCGTTCGCCACCCCGCCGGAGGCGAGGGTCCCGGGTCCGTGGACGGCCTCGGGTGCCGCCCCGGCCGGCCACACGCCCAGCTGGGCCGCCGCCGGGCCCCGGACCGTCTGCGCGGGAGCGCGGGGAGCGGGTGGCGGCGATGCGTGAACAGGGACAGGGGCCGGCCGGGCCGGGACGAGGCGGACCGCAGGGGTCCGGCGCGGCCGACGACGATCACGGAGGAATCACCATGGGCCGCCCGACCGAGGCGTCCGACGCACCCGCCGCACCGACCACCGGCGGAAGCTGGGACCTCCGCTCGCGGGCCCTGGTCTCCGAGCCGTCCCTGGCCGGGGGCGCGGGCGGGGACACGGAGCCGGAAGCGGATCCGGCGGGGGCAGCGGGGCCGACGGGGACGGCTGGACCGGCGGCGGCGCCGGGGCCGGGCGTGCCTGCGGTGTCATCCGAGTCTGCGGCGCTTGCGGGGGCCCCCAGGAGCCCCGCAGCTTCTGAGCCCTCCGCAGCTTTTGAGTCCCCCGCAGTCTCCGAGACCCCTGCGGCCCCGGACATCTCCGAGACCCCCGCCACCGGTGACCCCCTCCCCGCCCGCGCCCCCGAGATCGCGCGCCCCGTGCCCGCGCGTCGGCTCAACGTCTCGCGCCGTGGCCCCGCCGACCCCGTGAAATCGCTGATGCACCGCCATCGCGAGCTGTGCGAACGGGCCGTCGATCCGCTGGAGGTCGCCGCCGGGCTCGAAGCCCATGGCGTCACCGACCGCGCCGCCGCCCGCTACCGGCACCGCGACGTCTTCTCGCTCGCCGAGGAGCTGTTCGCACGGGTGCCCGGCATGGCGGCACAGGCCACGACCGGCCCCGGCGCGCCGGAGCGCGACATCACGACGCGCGCCGCCTGGTCGCTCCGCGCGCTGCTGCCGGGCGCCGCCTGCATCGCGACCGTCGGCGTACTCGGACTCACAGAGGGGGCGCTCGACGGCCGGGCCCGGCTCGCGATCGCCGTCGCCGGGGCGCTCCTCGCGCTCACCGGGCTCGCGTTCAGCCTGCGCAGCGGCCCCCTGCACGCCGAAGGCCGCTCCTCGGGCACGGCCAACGTGTACGGCTGCTGGCTCCTCGGCTACGTCATGTACGGCGAACCGCTGCTCGACCAGGTGCTCAGCGGCGGCCCCGAAGGCCCCTGGGAAGTCACCCCCGCGCCGCTACTGGGCCTGGCCCTCGCCCTCGCCCCGGCCACCTGGTGCGTCCACCTCTTCGCCGTACACGCGCACCGCCGGCTCATCGGCAGCCGTGCGCTGGAGGAGTTCGCCGCGGGTGTGCGCCCCCTGCTGTTCGGGGCCGTCGCACTTCATCTCTGCGCCGTCGCCGGTCTGCTGTACCTCGCGCACCTGGCGTACGGAGGCGGCGGGGCGTTCGTCGGGGCGGCCGCTCTCGGGGTGCTGCTCCTGCTGGCCCGGCTGCTGACCGTGCACGGGTTCCCCGAGCTCGCCGCCGGCGGACTCGCCTTCGCCTGCGCGGTCGAGGCGCTGGCTCCAGCGCTGGTCCTGGCCGGGCGGCTGCCCCAACTGCACTTCCTCGCCCGCCCCGTCGACCTCCTCGTCATGACGTCCGGCACCGGATCCGTACCCGCCATCGCGTGCGGGGGAGCAGCGCTCGGACTGCTGATCGCCGCCACCGTCGTCCTCTCCCGGGCATCCGCCCACACCGCCACCACCACCGCCCGGCCGGTCGACGAAGGCCCGGCCGCCGCCTAACCACAGCCGCACCACTGCCATCGCACGCCCCGCGGAGCCGACGCCGCGGGTCATTGCCCAACCGCACCTCACTTCTCAAGGAGACACCGGACATGACCCCCCAATCCCCTTCACCGGCAGCTCGCCGTCGGCGTCGAGGGGGCGCGCGATGAGGGTGCTGCTGCTCGGAGCCAACGGATTCCTCGGCCGGTTCGTGGCCGACCGCCTGCTCGCCGACCCCGCCGTGCACCTCACGGCGCTCGGCCGCGGCGACGACGCCGACGTACGGTTCGACCTCGCCGGCGGCAGCCCCGGAGCGCTGACCCGCTTCCTGGACGCCGTCCACCCCGGAGTGGTCGTCAACTGCGCGGGCGCCACCCGCGGCGGGGCCCGCGACCTCACCCGCCACAACACCGTCGCCGTCGCCACGGTCTGCGAGGCGATGCGGCGCAGCGGCTGCACGGCCCGGCTCGTCCAGGTCGGCTGCTCCTCGGAGTACGGTCCCTCGCAGCCCGGCTCGTCCACCGCCGAGGACGCGATCCCGCGCCCCGGCGGCCCGTACGGCGTCAGCAAGCTCGCCGCCACCGAACTCGTCCTCGGCTCCGGCCTCGACGCGGTGGTGCTGCGGGTCTTCTCCCCGGTCGGTCCGGGCACCCCTGCCGGTTCCCCGCTCGGCAGGCTCGCCGAGGCGATGCGCCGGGCCATGCAGTCCGGCGACGGCGAGCTGAAGCTCAGCGGCCTCGGCGTGCAGCGCGACTTCGTGGATGTACGCGATGTCGCCCGCGCCGTGCACGCCGCCTCGCTCTCCGCCGCCCAGGGCGTCGTCAACATCGGCACCGGCCGCGCCGTGCGCCTGCGGGACGCGGCCGCGGTCCTCGCCAGGGTCGCCGGGTACGCGGGCGCACTCCACGAGCTCGACGCGCCCCCGCCCCGGCTGCCCATCGGTGCCCCGCGCACCTCGACCGAGTCGGTCATCGAGCACCTCTCGGCGACCCCGTCCCCCTACCCTGACGGCTGCGGCGCCTGGCAGCAGGCCGACGTCCGCACCGCCAGGGACCGGCTCGGCTGGCGCCCCAGGATCAACCTGGAGGAATCCCTCGCCGACATCTGGATGGAGGCGGCGTGCCGTATCTGACCAGTACCGGAACGGCCCGTCGGATCGGCGGCGCCGAGCAGCTCGGCTTCGGCGTGCCCGGATACGCGCACCCGCTGCTCGCACCGGCCGAGTGGGCCGAACTCGCCCGCCCCGGGACCCCACTGCACTGGGCCGTGCTCAACATCGACGACGGCCCCGGCGCCCGCCCCGATCCGCACTGCCTGGAGGTCGCGGGCCGGCTCCGCAACGCGCGCGAGCGGGCCGTGCACGGCGAGGATCCGCGCGACTCGGTCCGGGCGGCGGGCGGCCGGCTGCTCGGCCATCTCGATCTGGCCTTCGGCAGCCGCCCTTTCGGGGACCTGATCGCCGACGCGCAGTCGTTCCTCGACTGGTACCGCGTCGACGGCTTCTATCTCGGCCGCTGCCCGGCCGGGCGCGCCGAGCTCCCGGCGGTGCGCCGTCTCACCAGCACACTCGCCACGCTCCTGGAACACGGCGACCCGCCGTACGGTGAGGGGAGCGGGCCACTGGTGCTCGGGCTGGGCACCCATCCCCACCCCGGCTACGCAGAGGCCGCCGACCAGCTGGTCACCTTCTGCGGACCGTGGACGGACTACCGCTGGTCGCAGGTGGCGGAGTGGACCGCCTCCTATCCGCCGGAGCGGTTCGCGCACTTCGTCCACGGCGTTCCGCGCACCCACCTCGACGAGGCCATGCGCATCGCCCGCTGGCAGGGCGCGGGCACGATCTTCTTCACGGACCGAGACGGCCAACAAGGGCTAACCGATCCATTCGCGGCGCTGCCCAGGTACTGGGACGAAATCGTCTCGCGGATCGGACCTGGTATCTCGGAATGAGAAGGGGCGTGGCAGTGTTACGGCAAGAACAACCGTACGTAGATGAAGTACGTAGAAACCGACCACCTGCATTGTTGAGGTTCCTGTGTCGCTGCCACCCCTGGTCGAGCCAGCTGCTGAGCTCACCGTCGACGAGGTCCGCAGGTACTCCCGCCACCTGATCATCCCGGATGTCGGGATGGACGGACAGAAGCGGCTGAAGAACGCGAAGGTGCTCTGTGTCGGCGCCGGCGGTCTCGGCTCGCCGGCCCTGATGTACCTGGCCGCGGCCGGTGTCGGAACGCTCGGCATCGTGGAGTTCGACGAGGTCGACGAGTCGAACCTGCAGCGCCAGATCATCCACAGTCAGTCCGACATCGGGCGCTCCAAGGCCGAGTCCGCCAAGGACTCGGTGCTGGGCATCAACCCGTACGTCAACGTGGTCCTTCACGAGGAGCGGCTCGAAGCCGACAACGTGATGGACATCTTCGCCCGGTACGACCTGATCGTGGACGGCACGGACAACTTCGCCACCCGCTATCTGGTCAACGACGCGGCCGTACTGCTGAACAAGCCGTACATCTGGGGCTCGATCTACCGGTTCGACGGCCAGGCGTCCGTCTTCTGGTCCGAGCACGGCCCCTGCTACCGCTGCCTCTACCCGGAGCCGCCCCCGCCGGGCATGGTCCCCTCCTGCGCGGAGGGCGGCGTGCTCGGGGTGCTCTGCGCGTCCATCGGTTCCATCCAGGTCAACGAGGCCATCAAGCTGCTCGCCGGCATCGGCGACCCGCTGGTCGGCCGGCTGATGATCTACGACGCCCTGGAGATGCAGTACCGCCAGGTCAACGTCCGCAAGGACCCCGACTGCGCGGTCTGCGGCGAGAACCCCACCGTCACCGAGCTCATCGACTACGAGGCCTTCTGCGGCGTCGTGTCCGAAGAGGCTCAGGAGGCGGCGCTCGGCTCCACGATCACTCCCAAGCAGCTCAAGGAGTGGATCGACGCGGACGAGAAGATCGAGATCATCGACGTCCGTGAGCCGAACGAGTTCGAGATCGTCTCGATCCCGGGCGCGAAGCTGATCCCGAAGAACGAGTTCCTGATGGGCAACGCCCTCCAGGACCTCCCGCAGGACAAGCGCATCGTCCTGCACTGCAAGACGGGCGTCCGCAGCGCCGAGGTCCTCGCGGTCCTCAAGTCGGCGGGCTTCGCCGACGCGGTGCACGTGGGCGGCGGCGTGATCGGCTGGGTCAACCAGATCGAGCCCGAAAAGCCGGTGTACTAGTACGAACGCTCGAAGGGGCCGGTCCGCAGCTGCGGACCGGCCCCTTCGAGCGTTCGTACCAGTGCTACGAGCAGGTCTTTCCGTCGTCCGGGACCATCCCGTCGAGGAAGTACGCGTCCACCGTCGACGTCACGCAGGAGTTCTGGCCGTACGCGCCGTGTCCCTCGCCCTTGTTGGTGAGCAGGATGCCCACGCCCTTGCCCAGCTCGTCCGCCATCTTCCGGGCACCTTCGTACGGCGTCGCCGGGTCACCGGTCGTCCCGACGACCAGCACCGGACCGGCGCCCGGAGCGCTCGTCTCCGGGTTGTCGTGCTCACCCTCCACCGGCCACTGCGCGCACCAGCCGGCCGTGTCCCACGCCAGGAACGGGCCGAACACCGGGGACAGCTTCCGGAACTCCGGCAGCAGCGCCCTGGCCTCGGCAGCCGTGGGCCGGAGCTTGCTGTCCGCGCAGGAGATGGCGCGCTGCGAGTGGTTCTGGGTGTCGTAATGGCCCTTCTTGTCACGGCCGTTGTACGAGTCGGCCAGCTGGAGCAGCATATTGCCGGTGCCGCTCTTCTCGGCCTCGTCCAGCGCCTGCGTCAGGAACGGCCAGTTGCTCTTGGCGTAGAGCGGCGTGACGATGCCGGTGATGGCCAGCGACTCGTTGAGCTCGCGGCCCGAGCGGGTCGGCAGCGGCTTCCGGTCGATCCGCTCCAGCAGTTTCGCGATCCGCTGCGTGCCCGCCTTCGGGTCCTGGCCGCGGTCCTTGAGGTAGTTCTCCAGCGCCCGCTGGAAGCCGGTCGCCTGGTTGCGGGCGTGCCCGACCGCGTCCGCGGTCGGGTCGACGACGGCGTCCAGCACGGTGCGTCCGACGTTCGAGGGGAAGAGGTGCGCGTAGGTGCCGCCGAGCTCGGTGCCGTACGACACTCCGAAGTACGTGAGCTTCTTGTCGCCGAGCACCGCGCGGATCAGGTCCATGTCCCGGGCGGCGTTCGTCGTACCGACGTACGGCAGGACCTTGCCGGAGCGGCGCTCGCAGCCGGCGCCGAAGTCCGCACCGTCCTTCATGAACGCCGTCTCCTCGGCCGCCGTGTCCGGGGTCATGTCGACCTTCCGGTAGGCGGTCTCCTGCTCCTTGTCGGTGCGGCAGCTCACCCCTTCGCTGCCGGCCACCCCGCGCGGGTCGAAGCCCACCAGGTCGTAGCGGGAGTTGAGGTTCTCGTACGAGCCGGCGGCGCGCGGCAGTATCGAGACGCCCGAACCGCCGGGGCCACCGAAGTTGAACAGCATCGAACCCAGACGCCGGTTGGTGTTCTGGGCCCTCTTGCGGATCAGCGCGATCCCGATCGTCTCGCCGTCGGGCTTCGCGTAGTCCAGCGGCACCCGGACCGTCGAGCAGCGCCAGTCGGATCCGGGGGTGCTCTCGCCCGCGCGGGCGTCGCAGCCCTTCCAGTCCAGCCGCTGGGAGGTGAGGGCGGCGGGCAGCCGGGGGGTGCCCTGCTGCCCGTCCGAAGCGGTGGACGGCCGGTCGGCCGAGGACGCGGGATCGCGGCCCGTCCGGTCGGCCGACTTGTCGTCCGTACCCCCGCCGCAGCCCGCGAGCAGACCCGTCAGCAGAAGCGCGGCGCCGGCCAGAGCCCCGGCGCGTGCGTGTGCGGCCACGTGTGCGTCCTCCCCGATGTTGCCTGTACTCAATACCTGTACTCACGACGTACAGAAAGTCCGCCCATGCTAAGGGCTGTCCCGTAATCCCTGGCGGGCGTGCGACGACAGCCACGGCACCTCGCCGCGTTGTCGGAACGCCCGAACACATCCAGTATTCGGGCGTCCCTCCGCCTTGCGGTGCACCGCGCCTGACGCCGCACGCTGATCCACCAGGGATCACGGGACAGCCCTCAGGGGGTGCCTGACCGGCGTGCCGCGCTACTTGCAGACGGTCCCGGCGGCGGGAACCTTTCCGTCCAGCAGGTAGCCGCCCACTTCCTTCTGCACGCAGGCGTTGCCGCTGTTGTACGCGCCGTGCCCCTGGCCCTTGTACGTCATCTCCACGCCGACGCCATCGCCCAGCGCGTCGGCCATCGCCCTCGCGCCCTCGTACGGTGTCGCCGGGTCGCCGGTGTTTCCGATGACGAGGATGGGGGCCGCGCCCGGGGCGCTGACGTCCGGGGTGTTCCAGACGCCCGGTACCGGCCATCCGGTGCAGGACATCAGGGACCAGCCCAGATAGTTGCCGAAGACCTTCGAGGCGGACCGGAACTCGGGGAGCTTGGCCTCGGTCTGGTCCGCGTTGAACCGCTGCTTGGAGTCGGCGCAGTTGATGGCGGTGTTGGCGGCCGTCGAGTTGTCGTACTGGCCGTTCTGGGAACGGCCGTTCAGCGAGTCGGCGAGGGCGAGCAGCAGCGCGCCGTTGCCGCCGTCGGCCTCGTCGATCCCCTGCTCCAGCAGCGGCCAGGTCTGCTTGGAGTAGAGGGCGGCCGCGATTCCGGTCGTCGCCAGGGTCTCCGTCAGCTGACGAGAGCCGAGCCCCGGGACCGGCTTCTTCTCCAGGCCCGTGAGAAGGCCGGAGATCCCCTGCTCGACCTCCTTCGAGGTGGCACCGGGAAGCTTGCACGCCTCGCCGCGGTCGACGCAGTCCTGGGTGAAGTTGTCCAGCGCGAGCTGGAAGCCCCGGGCCTGGCCGAGCGAGGACTGCTCGGAGTCCTGGGTCGGGTCGACCACCGCGTCCAGCACCGACCTGCCTACGTTCTTCGGGAACAAGTGGGCGTAGACGCCGCCCAGTTCGGTGCCGTACGAGATGCCGAAGTAGTACAGCTTCTTGTCGCCGAGCACCTTGCGCATCAGATCCATGTCGCGGGCGGCGTCGGTGGTGCCGACGTACGGGAGTTGCTTGCCGGAGTTCTTCTCGCAGGCCGTCGCGAAGGTCTTGGTGCTCTTGACGAGGGTGTTCACCTCCGCGGGGGTGTCCGGGGTGCCGTCGATCTCGAAACGGGCGTCGAGCTGTTTGTCGGTCTCGCACTCCACGCCGTCGCTGCGGCCAACGCCGCGCGGGTCGAAGCTGACCAGGTCGTAGCGGGCGCGGAGCTTGTCGTAATCGGTACCGAAGGCGGGCAGGGTGGCGACACCGGAGGCACCGGGGCCGCCGAAGTTGAAGATGAGGGAACCGATCCGCTTGTCCGGGTTCTTGGCCCTGGCCCGGATCAGGGCCAGCTCGATCGTCGAGCCCTCGGGCTTCGAGTGGTCGAGCGGGGCCCTCATGAACGAGCACTCCCAGGGGGTGCCACCGGGCAGCGGGGTCGGCGGCTGCCCGCCGCCCTGCGCGGCGGACGGGGCGGGGCAGGGCTTCCACGTCAGCTTCTGGGAGGCGAGGTCGCCGGAGCTGCTCGCGTCGGCGGCGTTCGCCGCGAGCGGCGAGCTCTGCGGCCCGTCCGGGCCTTCCTTGTCGCCGCTCTTCGAGCAGGCGGTGATGGGCAGGAGCACGGTCACGGCGGCGGCCAGTGCGGCGGCACGCAGGGCAGGGGAGGTCCTCATGGCCCCATGGTGCGGCGGGAACGGGGGCGCTGCACGGAGCACCGGTCCAAGCGGGTGGCGGGCGGCCCGGCCGTCCCCCGACCGGCCGTCCGGGTGGCTCGAGCCGTACACCGACCGGCCCCTTGCGGGCCGCCCCGGCCCGGTCCCCGACCGGTCGTGCGGCTCGTCCCGCACGGCGGCTGAGGGGGTGTCAGAGCTCGCCCTTGCGGGTCAGATGGTTGAAGCAGAGCCAGCCGGGAAGCACCGGCAGCCACAGCGTCAGCAGCCGGAACAGCAGCACGGCGGGTGCCGCGACCTCCTTCGGCAGGCCGACCGCGATCAGACCCAGCGTCAGCGCACCCTCGACCGCGCCCATGCCGCCCGGCGTGGGCGCCGCCGACCCCAGCGCGTTGCCCGCGAGGAAGACCACCGCGATGCTGGCGTAGCTGAGGTGCGGCACGTCGGGACCGCTGAACGCCCGGACCGAGGCGTCCAGGCACATCACGAACATGCCGGTCAGCAGCAGCATCCCGCCGATGCCGGTCAGCAGCTTCTGCGGCCGCTGCACCACGTCGAGCATGCGCGGCACGACCCCGGCGAACAGCGAGCGCACCCGCGTCACCACGAACTTCCGCAGGAACGGGACCGCCGTCACCACCAGCACCAGCACGGCGACGGTCAGCAGCCCTGCGATCACCGTCCTGGACGGAGTGAGCGAGGACGGCGTCCGCTCGGTGCCGGTCAGATAGCCGAACGCCGCCAGCAGCAGGATGTGGCAGCCGAGGCCGAACAGCTGCGAGGCGCCGACGCTCGCCACGGCGAGCCCGGGACGTACCCCGGCCCGCTGGAGGAAGCGGGTGTTCAGCGCCACACCGCCGACCGCGGCCGGGGCGACGATCTTCACGAAGGAGCCGGCGACCTGGGCCAGCACCGTCTTGCCGACCGGCACCCGCTCGGGCACGAAACCCAGCAGGCTCATTGCCGCAGCCACGTAACTGAGGGCCGAGAAGCCGACCGCGGCCGCCACCCAGCCCCACTCCGCCTGCTCGACGACCGCGCCGAAATCGGCCTGGGTGACCTGCGAGATGAGGAAGTACGCGGCGATCGCACCGGCGATGCAGCTGAGCAGGGTGCGGGCCTTGATGCGTTCCAGCCGCACCGGCTCGACCGGGGCCTGCGGCCGGATCAGCAGCACCTGCTGCCGCATCTGGGAGAGCAGGTCCTCCTCGCGGGCCTCGTCCAGGGCGTCGTCCAGGGCGCGCTTCTCGGCCTGCTTCTGGTTGCGCAGCGCCTTGCGGTCGGCCTTGCGGTCGGCGTCGTCGGCCGCCCCGTGTTCGTGCGCCCTGGCCCGCTTGGCCGCGTCCGACGCCTCCAGCACCGCCTCGCGCTCCCGCTGCGAGCGCTCCCGGGCGAGCCGGCGCAGCGCCGCCCGGGTGGAGCGGCTCAGCGCGATCGGCTGGAGCAGCGGCAGACAGTCGGCGACGGCGTCCGGACCGAGCACCTCCAGCGCCCCGGCGACGGCCCGCTCGGCACCCACCCGCAGACCCGTCGTGGTCAGCAGCTGGGCGACGTCCATCCGCAGCACCAGATCACCGGCCGCGATCTCGCCGCCGCGCAGGTCGGTGACGAACACCTTGCCGGAACGATCCACCAGGATGGCGTCACCGGTGAGCCTGCGGTGCGCGATCCGCCGCGACTGGAGCGCCTTCACCTGACGCCAGGATCCGTGCAGCAGCTCGTCGGTGATCTCCGAGTCCTCCAGCGCGTCCAGCGAACGGCCGCCGATGTGCTCGTACACCAGCATCACGGCGTCGGGTCCGAGCTCCGACGTGGCGATCAGCTTGGGCGCGTTGGCCCCGGCGGCGATCGCCGCGTAGGCGAGCAGCGCCTCCTGCTCCAGGGCCTGGCGCAGCGACTGGATGGAGCGGCGCTGGGTGATGCCGCGCAAGGTGAGCCGGCGCCACACCCGGTAGAAGAAGCCCTGGGCCTGCTGCTCGCGGTCGACGACCGTGACGTCGAGCGGTGGCCCGTCCTCCAGGGAGACCAGATAGCGGCGCCCTCGGTCGCTCTGGTCGCCCGAGTCCGGGGTGTCGTCGGCGCGCATCGCGCTGACCGGGCGGAAGCCGACATGGCGCAGACCGGCCATCAGGTGCTGACCGGTCGGCCGTACGTTCGGCGAGCCGACCGCGTACAGCGTGCCGTACGCGACGGTCCAGCCGATCAGTACGGTGAGGATGATCGAGAACGGGGTCGTGTAGCCGCCGACCAGCATCGCGAACGCGTCGAGCAGCAGCACCACCCACAGCACGACCCGCCAGCGCGGCCGTCTCGCCATGCCGACCGCCGTCATGTACGCGATCACCGGGGCGAGATAGCCGTGTACGGGATCGGTGAGTG
Source organism: Streptomyces sp. NPDC102437 (assembly GCF_044765565.1). Lineage (NCBI taxonomy): Bacteria > Bacillati > Actinomycetota > Actinomycetes > Kitasatosporales > Streptomycetaceae > Streptomyces > Streptomyces sp. NPDC102437. Next base: position 118,448 of record NZ_JBIWKI010000010.1, read on the forward strand.
CGTCACCTGGCTGTGGCTGGGTCAGCGCGTCCTGGATGGTGCCGGGGGCCGAGTTGGCGACCCAGAGGTCGGTGGCGAGCGTCACGCCGTGCGCCAGTACGGCGGCGAGCACCCCGTCGGCGATCCGGAGCCCGTCGCGTTTGATCAGCCGCTCGATGGCGAAGGCGACCGGGACGAGCAGCACGGCGATGCTGGAGACGAGACCGGCCGTCTTGATCAGGACGTCGGGCGCCTGACCGGTGCCCTTGTTGATGTCCTGTTCGAGACCTGTGGTCGTGCCGTGGGCGAACGCGGCGATCGAGAGCAGGACGACGATCGCCAGGACCCCGATGAGGAGCCGCATCAGATCGGAGGGGCGGTGCACACGGGCGGGGAGCAGCGGTTCGTCGCCGGAGACGCGTTCGGCCTGCTCCTCCGCGGCGGACGAGAGCGTCGAGCCGGTCAGAGGTCCGGGGAGCTCCGCCTGCTCCGCACCGGGCTTTGCGGGCGCGGAGACGGGCTTTGCGGGCCCGCTGCCGGGCTTCGCGGCGGGTGCGCGGGAAGCGTCCGGTCGCGGCTCGGCGTCAGGGGCGTCCGCCGCCTTCGGTGGCTGCACGCCCTGCTCCTTCGTCGCCTCTGATTGGTCTTCGTGTTCTCGTATCACCGGTCACCGCCCGCACGATGGTGGCACGGCCCGACGACGCAGGGGGGCATCAGGGGGCACTGCACGGACATGGGAAGGGACACGCGAGCGGACATGGGAAGCGCAAGATACGCCCCTTCGCTTCCGCCCGCAGGTCCTGTGACCGGACGCACACGGACCGGGCCGGGATGTCGGTGGCGTACGGCAGGATGGGTCGGATGAGCCAACACCGCACGAGCGGCGAGCGGGCGGGCGACGACCGCACGGGCCACGCACTGCCGGATTACGTGGAGCGCGTGCTCGACGTCGCCGAGCTGATCCCGCCCGGCCGCGTCATGACGTACGGCGATGTCGCCGAGTGGCTGGACGAGGGCGGGCCGCGCCAGGTCGGCCGGGCCATGTCGCTGTACGGGTCCGCGGTGCCCTGGTGGCGCGTGGTCCGCGCCGACGGGGCACTCCTCCCCGGCCACGAGCTGCGGGCCCTGGACCACTACCGCGCGGAGGGCACCCCACTGCGCGAGGCGTCGCGAGGCGCGGAGGGCCACCTGCCGCGCCTCGACATGAAGCGGGCGCGGTGGGACGGCGTCACCGCGGACGGGGGCGCGGACCGGGACAAGGGCGGAGGTGCTCACACCTGACAGCTTCCGCCATCCGGCGGCACAGCGGGCGGCGCCGGGGCCGTACGACGTACCCGACTTCCGGGAAGTGACCCAGGGTGCGCAGATGGTGATCGAGAGTGCGCGAAATGCGGCCGGCGGCAAGACCTGCGGCATGTGACGCGACGGGACCGTGGTCGCGCGGAGTGACGAGCGGAGTGCCAAGCGGAGTGACGTGTGGAGTGACGAAAAGCACGGCCGGACGCCGGACCGGGCACGTGACGACGCCCGCGCCCCGGCATGCGACGGCGTCCGCGCCCCGGAACGTGATGAGGCACGCAGCGCACTCGTCCCGCACAGAGCCCCCGCTGGCGTAGCTTCGTAAGTTCGCGGGGCGCACAGCACCCTAGGCACGCCCCGCACGCCCCGCACGCCCCGCACCCTCGGCATCAGCACACCCACCAGGACCGGCGAACCACGTGAGCTCCTCCTCCTTCACCCGGCACAGTCCGCACCGCCAGTCACGGCAGCGGGCCGGGGGCGCGTACCGGCTGGTCCGCACGCCGCCGGGCTCCGTGGACCCTCCTCTCCTGGACGCGGCACAGCGCGCGGTGGTTGATCACCCCGGCGGCCCGCTCCTGGTGCTCGCCGGACCCGGCACCGGCAAGACGACCACGCTCGTCGAGGCGGTCGCCGCACGCATCGCGCGGGGCGGCGACCCGGCCCGCGTCCTGGTGCTCACCTTCAGCCGCAAGGCCGCCATGGAGCTGCGCGACCGGATGGCCGCCCGGCTGGGCGCCGCGCGCGGCCCGCAGGCCACCACGTTCCACTCCTTCTGTTACGCACTGGTCCGCGCCCACCAGGACGCCGACCTCTTCGCCGAACCGATGCGGCTGCTCTCCGGGCCGGAGCAGGACGTCACCGTCCGCGACCTGCTCGCCGGGCAGCTCGAACTGGAGCGGGACGGCTTCGCGCACATCCGCTGGCCCGACGAGCTGCGGGCCTGCCTGACCACCCGTGGCTTCGCCGACGAGGTACGAGCGGTGCTGGCCCGCAGCCGCGAGCTGGGCCTGGGGCCGGACGCGCTGGCGGCCTTCGCCCGCCGCACCGGCCGCCCCGACTGGGGAGCCGCCGCCGAGTTCCTCGCCGAGTACCTGGACGTGCTGGACGCGCAGGGGGTGCTGGACTACGCGGAGCTGGTGCACCGGGCCGTGCTGCTCGCGGAGCGCCCCGAGGTGTCGGCGCTGCTCGCTGGGGAGTACGACGCGGTGTTCGTCGACGAGTACCAGGACACGGACCCGGCGCAGGTACGGCTGCTGCACGCGCTGGCCGGCAACCGGGGGAGCGCCCCGGGCGCGGGGGGCGGCCGGGACCTGATCGCCTTCGGTGACCCGGACCAGTCGATCTACGCGTTCAGGGGCGCCGATGTGAACGGCATCCTCGACTTCCCGGAGACGTTCCGGCGGGCGGACGGCGCCCCGGCCCTGGTCGGCGTGCTCACCACCTCGCGGCGCTCCGGCGGACAGCTGCTGGCCGCCACCCGGCTGCTCACCCGCCGGATGCCGCTGACCCGGCTGCCCGCGGCGAAGGTCCGCGCCCACCGCGAACTCACCGCGGTCCGCGAGGGCGGCAGCGTGGAGGCGTACACCTACCCGACCGCCTCCACCGAGCTGGAGAACATCGCCGATCTGCTGCGCCGGGCACATCTGGAGGACGGCGTCCCGTGGAAGGAGATGGCGGTGCTCGTACGGGCAGGCGGCCGCACCCTCCCCTCGCTGCGCCGGGCCCTCACGTCGGCGGGCGTGCCCCTGGAGGTCGACGGGGACGACCTTCCCCTGCGCCACGAACCGGCGGTGGCCCCGCTCCTGACAGCCCTGCGCGCGGTCGCCACGGCGGCGCTGAGCGGGAGTGCGCCGGGCACGGAGGAGGCTTCGCCTGCCGAGGGCGCGGAGGCGGAGGCTCCGGAGCCCGACGCTCCGGAACCCGACGCTCCGGAACCCGACTCTCCGGAGCCCGACGCTCCGGAACCCGACGCTCCGGAACCCGACGCTCCGGCGGCCGAGGGCGCGGCGGCGGAAGACCCAGCGGCGGAGACGTCCTCCTGGCTCGACACCGAGACCGCCCTGACCCTCCTCGCTTCCCCACTCGGCTCCATGGACGCGGCCGACCTGCGCCGACTCGGCCGGGCCCTGCGAGACGAGGAACGGGCCGCCGGGAACCGCGTACCGGCGCCCTCCGGCGACCTGCTGGCCCGAGCGCTCGCCGAGCCCGAGCGGCTCGTCGCGCACGATCCGGCGTACGCCCGCGGCGCCCAGCGCCTCGGCGCACTGCTGCGCAAGGCGCGCGAGCTCCTCGAAGGCGGCGGCACCGCCGAGGAGGCCCTGTGGACACTGTGGTCCGGCACCCCGTGGCCGGGCCGGCTGGAGCGCGCCGCGCTGCGCGGCGGCGCGGGCGGCCGCAACGCCGACCGCGACCTCGACGCCGTCTGCGCGCTCTTCGACACCGCGGCCCGCGCCGAAGAACGCACCGGCGGGCGCGGGGCGCTCAACTTCCTGGAGGAGGTCGACGCCCAGGACATCGCCGCCGACACCCTCTCCAGGCGCGCGGTGCGCCCCGACGCCGTACGGCTGATGACCGCGCACCGCTCCAAGGGCCTGGAGTGGCGCCTCGTCGTCGTCGCGGGCGTCCAGGAGGGGCTCTGGCCGGACCTGCGCCGCCGGGGTTCGCTGCTGGAGGCGGACCGGATCGGCCGCGACGGTCTGGCCGAACCGCTCACCCCCGGCGCCCTCCTCGCCGAGGAACGCCGGCTCTTCTACGTCGCGGCGACCCGCGCCCGCGAACGGCTCGTCGTCACCGCGGTGAAGGCACCCGCGGACGACGGCGACCAGCCGTCCCGCTTCCTCACCGAGCTCGGCGCCGAGCCGCGCGACGTCACCGGCCGCCCGCGCCGCCCGCTCGCCGTCGCCGCGCTGGTCGCCGAACTCCGCGCCACCACCGTCGATCCCGAAGCCTCCGACGCCCTGCGCGAGGAGGCCGCCCGCCGCCTCGCCCGCCTCGCCGCCCTCACCGACGACGAGGGACAGCCGCTCGTACCCGCCGCCCATCCCTACCGCTGGTGGGGGCTGCACGAACCGACCCGCTCCGCCGTCCCGCTCCGCGACCGGGACCAGCCGGTGGCCCTCTCCGGGAGCGCGCTCGACCAGCTCGCCAACACCTGCGCGCTCCAGTGGTTCCTCGGCCGCGAGGTGAAGGCGGACGCCCCGGCGACGGCCGCGCAGGGCTTCGGCAACGTGGTCCACGTACTCGCCGACGAGGTGGCCTCCGGACGTACCCCCGCCGATCTCGCCGTCCTCATGGAGCGGCTGGACTCGGTCTGGGACGGGCTCGTCTTCGACGCCCCCTGGAAGTCCGGGCAGGAGAAGGAACAGGCACGGGCCGCCCTCGAACGCTTCCTGCGCTGGCACGTCATGGACCGCACCGGCCGCACCTCCGCCGCGAGCGAGCGCGATTTCGACGTGACGCTGGGGGCGGGGGAGTACGAGGTGCGCATCCGGGGCTCCATGGACCGCGTCGAACAGGACGCCGAGGGCCGGGCCTACGTCGTCGACTTCAAGACCGGCAAGCAGTCCCCGACCAAGGACGAGGTGGCACGTCACCCCCAGCTCGCCGTGTACCAGCTGGCCGTCCGGGAAGGCGCGGTCGACGAGGTCTTCGACGGCAGACGCCCCGAGCCCGGCGGCGCCGAACTCGTACAGCTGCGCCAGCCCGCCCCCAAGAAGGAGGGTGGTGACGCGCTGCCCAAGGTGCAGGCGCAGGAACCGCTCGCCGGTGAATGGGTCTCCGACCTGCTGGCCACCGCAGCCGGCCGGGTGCTGGACGAACGCTTCACCCCCACAACCGGCCAGCACTGCACGCACTGCGCCTTCCGGGCCTCGTGCAGCGCCCAGCCGGAGGGCCGCCACATCCTGGAGTGAGCGGGTGAACGGGGGCTGAGTTTCTTCGGCGCCGCCGGTTGTCAGTGCGTCCGGTTAGCCTTTCTGGGGTGTCCCCACGTATCACCGATCCCGAGCAGCTCAAGGAGCTCCTCGGGATCCCGTTCACCCCGGAGCAGACGGCCTGCATCACCGCGCCGCCGGCCCCGCAGGTGATCGTGGCCGGAGCCGGGTCGGGGAAGACCACGGTGATGGCGGCCCGCGTGGTGTGGCTGGTGGGCACCGGCCAGGTAGCCCCCGAGCAGGTCCTCGGGCTCACGTTCACCAACAAGGCGGCCGGTGAGCTCGCCGAGCGCGTCCGCAAGGCCCTGATCGCGGCCGGGGTCACCGATCCCGACGCCATCGACCCGGACGACCTCCCGGGCGAGCCCAGCATCTCCACGTACCACGCGTTCGCCGGCCGGCTCCTCACCGAGCACGGGCTGCGCATCGGGCTCGAACCCACCACCCGCCTCCTCGCCGACGCCACCCGCTACCAGCTGGCCGCCCGCGTGCTGCGCGAGGCCCCTGGCCCCTACCCGGCCCTGACCAGGTCGTTCCCCACCCTCGTCAGCGACCTGCTGGCACTCGACGCCGAGCTCGCCGAACACCTCGTACGCCCCGAACAGCTCGCCGAGTACGACACCGGCCTCCTGCAGACGCTCGAATCGGCCCGGCTCAGCAACGCCGAGTTGCGCAAGATCCCCGAGACCGCCGAGGCCCGCCGCGAGCTGCTCCAGCTGACCCGGCGCTACCGCGAGGCCAAGAAGAGCCGAGACCTCCTCGACTTCGGCGACCAGATCGCGCTCTCCGCCGAGCTGGCCCTCACCCGCCCCGAGGTCGGCGCGATCCTGCGCGACGAGTTCCGCGTCGTGCTGCTCGACGAGTACCAGGACACCTCCGTCGCCCAGCGCCTGCTGCTCTCCGCCCTTTTCGGCAGCGGCCCCGAGGGGAGGACCGGACACGCCGTCACCGCCGTCGGCGACCCCTGCCAGGCGATCTACGGCTGGCGCGGCGCCTCCGTCGCCAACCTCGACGACTTCCCGCTCCACTTCCCGCACGCCGACGGCGCCCCCGCGACCCGCTACTCCCTCAGCGAGAACCGCCGCAGCGGCGGCCGGCTCCTGCATCTCGCCAACGGCCTCGCCGCACCCCTGCGCGCCATGCACGAGGGCGTCGAGGCGCTGCGCCCGGCCCCCGGCGCCGAGCGCGACGGCATCGTCCGCTGCGCGCTGCTGCGCACCCACGCCGAGGAGATCGACTGGCTCGCCGACTCGATCGCCCACCTGGTGCGGACCGGCAAGGCACCCGGCGAGATCGCCGTCCTGTGCCGCACCGCGGGTGACTTCCCGGAGATCCAGGCCGCGCTGGTTGCCCGCGACATCCCGGTCGAGGTCGTCGGCCTGTCCGGGCTGCTGCACCTGCCCGAGGTCGCCGACCTCGTCGCGGTCTGCGAGGTGCTCCAGGACCCCGGTGCCAACGCCTCCCTGGTCCGGCTGCTCACCGGCCCCCGCTGGCGGATCGGCCCCCGCGACCTGGCCCTGCTCGGCCGCCGGGCCCGGCTCCTGGTCCACCGCGCGGCCCACGGCGACGACGAGGACTTCGACCCCGACCGGCGGCTCGCCGAGGCCGTCGAGGGCATCGACCCGGCCGAGGTGATCTCGCTCGCCGACGCACTGGACACCTTCCTCGAATCGGGCGGCGAGGAGGACGACGGGCTCCCGTTCTCCACCGAGGCCCGCATCCGCTTCGCCCGCCTCGCCGCCGAACTGCGCGACCTGCGCCGCTCGCTGGCCGACCCCCTGATGGACGTGCTGCACCGGGTCCTCGCCACCACCGGCCTGGAGGTCGAGCTCTCCGCGTCGCCGCAGGCCCTGGCCGCCCGCCGCCGCGAGACCCTCGCCAATTTCCTCGACGTCGCGGCCCGCTTCGCAGCCGTCGACGGCGACGCCACCCTCCTCGCCTTCCTCGGCTTCCTGCGCACCGCCGTCCAGTACGAGAAGGGCCTGGACAACGCCCTGCCCGGCGGCGAGAACACCGTCAAGGTCCTCACCGCCCACAAGTCCAAGGGCCTGGAGTGGGACGTCGTCGCCGTGCCCGGCCTGGTCGCCGGCCAGTTCCCCAGCGGCCAGTCCCGCGACGCCTGGACCGCCCAGTCGAAGGTCCTCCCGCACGCCCTGCGCGGGGACCGGGCGACCCTCCCCGACGTCCCCTCCTGGGATGCCAAGGGGCTCAAGGCGTTCAAGGAGGAGATGAAGGAGCACCAGCACACCGAGGAGCTCCGCCTGGGATACGTCACCTTCACCAGACCCCGCACCCTGCTGCTCGGCTCCGGCCACTGGTGGGGCCCGTCCCAGAAGAAGCCGCGCGGCCCGTCCGGCTTCCTGCACGCGCTGTACGAGCACTGCGCGGCCGGACACGGCGAGATCGAGGCCTGGGCCGGCGAACCGGCCGAGGACGAGGAGAACCCGGCGCTCGACGGGCACTTTGCCGACCAGGCGTGGCCGCTCCCTCTCGACGACACCGCGCTGACCCGCCGCAGGGCCGCCGCGGACACGGTGATGGCGCACCTGGAGGCCCTGGCCACGGCAGGGGGCGTGCCGGACGCGTACGAGGCGCCGTCCGTTGCACCTGAGCCGTACGACGAGCCATTCGACGGCGGGTGCGACGACGGGTACGACGACGGGTACGACGACGAGGCGTTCCCCGACGAAGCCGGCGACTGGGACGCACTGTCCACGGAGCGCCCCCCGGCCCCGGTGCCGCCCACCCCCGCACCGCACATCCCCGCGGCCCGTGTCCCCGAGCCCGCCGGGGAGCACTCCCCCGGGGAGCATCACCCCGAGCCCCCCGGGGAGCACCACCCCGAGGAACACGACCCCGGGGCGTCCCGTCTCACCCCCGAGGAAGCCCGCACCCTCGCCTCCTGGGACCGCGACCTCGACGCCCTCGCCGGTGAGCTGCGCCGCGCCCGCGCCACCGTGCGCGACGTCCTCGTACCCGCGTCGCTCTCCGCCACCCAGCTGCTCCGGCTGGCCGACGACCCCGAAGGCTTCGCCCAGGAGCTGGCCCGCCCGATGCCGCGGCCACCGCAGCCGGCGGCCCGCCGGGGCACCCGTTTCCACGCCTGGGTGGAGTCCCGCTTCGAGGAGCTGCCGCTGCCCATGCTCGGCCCCGACGAGCTGCCCGGCGGCGACGAGAGCGACGCCGAGATCGCCGACGAGCGCGACCTCGCCGCACTCAAGGAGGCCTTCGAGCGCACTCCGTACGCCCGCCGCACCCCGTACCGCGTCGAGACGCCGTTCCAGATCACCCTGGCCGGCCGGATCGTCCGGGGCCGTATCGACGCGGTGTACCGCACAGGGGACACCTACGAGATCGTCGACTGGAAGACCACCCGAACCAACACCGCCGATCCCCTCCAGCTCGCGATCTACCGCCTGGCCTGGGCGGAACTGCACGACTTGCCGCTCACCGACGTCACCGCCACGTTCCTGTACGTGCGCAGCGGCGAGACCGTCCACCCCACCCGCCTCCCGGGACGGGCGGAGCTGGAACGGATCCTGCTGGACGAGAGCCCCTAGCCCCCGACCTCAGGGCCTCTCGTTTGGATCATGCCGGGCTCGCGTGCCCCGGTGCCGCGCCTCGCCGTGTTGTCGTCGGTCGCCGACCGCGTTCCCTCCCAGGCTCTCGGCCCCGCTCGAGCAGGGGAGACTCCATCCGGCTCCCTCCTCCGCCTTGCGATGCACGGCACCGGACCCCGCTCCCTGATCCGGCCTGCTCCAAACGGAAGACCCTAGCCCCGGTCGATCAGCAGCTGGGCGCGGGCGGTCGTGAGCAGCCGCTGCTGCGTGGCGAGCTTCTCGGGGCGGGCGTCGGGGTCGAGGAGCAGCTGGTAGACCTGGCCCGCCCAGTGGTAGTCGATCTCCAGCCAGAGGGCGTCGTGGCCGTTCTGCCGGATGGTGTGCGAGACGGCCTTGAGATCGGCCATCGACGACTTGGCTGTGTCCCGGTACCGGGCGAGCTGCCCAGTGGAGGCCGCTTGGGCGGTCGCTCCGTGCGACGTGTCCCGTTCGACGCTCATGTCATGGGCGCCGTCCGGGGAGAGGGTGCGACGGCACCGTGCAGCGCGGGGCGAGGCCGCCGTACCGCGGGCGGGAAGACGCCCCTGGGCGAGGCACTAGGCTCAAGGCCATGAGCGACACCCCGGACAGCGCCGTCCGTACGTACACCGAACAGCACCGCACAGCCTTCCTGGACGACCTCGCCGCCTGGCTGCGCATCCCGTCCGTATCCGCCCAGCCGGAGCACGACGGAGACGTACGGCGCAGCGCCGAGTGGCTGTCCGCCAAGCTCAAGGAGACCGGCTTCCCGGTCACCGAGATCTGGGAGACGCCCGGCGCCCCCGCGGTCTACGCCCACTGGCCGTCCGAGGACCCGGACGCCCCGACCGTCCTTGTCTACGGCCACCACGACGTGCAGCCCGCCGCCCGCGAGGACGGCTGGGACACCGACCCGTTCGAGCCGGTGATCCGCGACGGCCGCATGTACGGGCGGGGCGCCGCCGACGACAAGGGACAGGTGTTCTTCCACACCCTCGGCGTCCGGGCCCACCTCGCCGCCACCGGCCGCACCGCCCCCGCCGTCAACCTCAAGCTCCTGATCGAGGGGGAGGAGGAGTCCGGCTCGCCGAACTTCCGTGCCCTGGTCGAGGAGCGGGCCGAGCAGCTCGCCGCCGACGCGGTGATCGTCTCCGACACCGGCATGTGGGACGAGTCGACCCCCACGGTCTGCACCGGCATGCGCGGCCTCGCCGAGTGCGAGATCGAGCTGTACGGCCCCGAGCAGGACATCCACTCCGGTTCGTTCGGCGGCGCGGTCCCCAACCCGGCGACTGCCGTCGCCCGGCTCGTCGCAGCGCTGCACGACGCGGACGGCCGGGTCGCGATCCCCGGCTTCTACGACGGTGTGGCAGAACTCACCGAGACCGAGCGTGCGCTCTTCGCGGAGCTGCCCTTCGACGAGGCCACCTGGCTGCGCACCGCAAAATCCCGCGCGGCGTCCGGCGAGGCCGGCTACTCCACTCTCGAACGCATCTGGGCCCGTCCCACCGCCGAGGTCAACGGCATCGGCGGCGGCTACCAGGGCGCCGGAAGCAAGACCATCATCCCGTCCTCCGCCCTCGTGAAGATCAGCTTCCGGCTGGTCGCGGGCCAGGACCCCGACCGCATCCAGCAGGTGGTCCGGGCCTGGGCCGAAGCCCGGGTCCCGGCCGGTGTCCGGCACCGGATCACCTTCGCCCCGGCCACCCGCCCCTGCCTGACGCCGCTGGACCACCCCGCCCTGCAGGCCGTGGCCCGCGCCATGGGACGGGCCTTCGGCCAGAAGATCCTCTTCACCCGTGAAGGGGGCTCGGGACCCGCGGCCGACCTCCAGGACGTGCTCGGCGCGCCCGTCCTCTTCCTGGGCATCTCCGTACCGTCCGACGGCTGGCACGCCCCCAACGAGAAGGTCGAGCTCGGCCTTCTGTTCAAGGGCGTGGAGACGACCGCGCACCTCTGGGGCGAGCTGGCCGCCGCACTCCGCTGAATCCTCTGAACACCCGATCCATCCCGGGGGAGTAGGAAGCACCTGTGAGCACCTTCGACAACGCCACCGCAGACCGGCCCATCGGTCTCACCGCGCCCAGCGGCATCGACCGCGCCGCGCACCACCGCCTCGACGAGGCATGGCTGTCCGCCGCGTGGAGCCACCCGACCACCCGCGTGTTCGTCGTCTCCGGCGGCCAGGTGCTGATCGACGACACCGCCGACGGCGGTACGGAGATCGTCATGACCCCGGCTTTCGAGGCCCCGGTCACCGAGACCCACCGGTACTTCCTCGGCACCGACGAGGACGGCGTCAGCTACTTCGCGCTCCAGAAGGACTCCCTGCCCGGCCGCATGGACCAGCCGGCCCGCCCGGCCGGGCTGCGCGAGGCCGGTCTGCTGCTCGGCCCGCGCGACGCGGGCCTGATGGTGCACGCGGTGGCCCTGGAGAACTGGCAGCGCCTGCACCGCTTCTGCTCCCGCTGCGGCGAACGCACGGTCATCGCGGCGGCCGGCCACATCCGCCGCTGCCCGGCCTGCGGCGCCGAGCACTACCCGCGTACGGACCCCGCGGTGATCATGCTGGTGACCGACGACCAGGACCGCGCCCTGCTGGGCCGCCAGGTGCACTGGCCCGAGGGCCGCTTCTCGACGCTCGCGGGATTCGTCGAGCCGGGCGAGTCGATCGAGCAGTCGGTGGCGCGCGAGGTGTTCGAGGAAGCGGGGGTCACGGTCGGCGAGGTCGAGTACATCGCCAGCCAGCCCTGGCCGTTCCCGTCGAGCCTGATGCTCGGTTTCATGGCACGGGCCACCTCGTCCGAGATCAATGTGGACGGCGAGGAGATCGAGGAGGCCCGCTGGTTCTCCCGCGAGGACCTGAAGGCCGCCTTCGAATCGGGCGAGATCCTGCCCCCGTTCGGTATCTCGATCGCGGCGCGCCTGATCGAGCTCTGGTACGGCAAGCCGCTCCCGAAGCCGGGCAGCGTCGGCTGACCCCGGATCCGTACGAGAACGCCCCCTCCGGTGCCGGACCGGAGGGGCGTCCTCGCACGGCGGGAGAAGCAGGATCAGACGGCGAGCGCCTGCTTCACCTGAGCCAGGGACGGGTTCGTCATGACGGCCTCGGCACCCGTGGAACCGACCACGAGGACGGTGGGAACGGTCTGGTTGCCCCCGTTGGCCTTCTCGACAAAGGCCGCGGAATGCGGGTCCTGCTCGATGTTGATCTCGGTGTACGCGATGCCCTCACGGTCCATCTGACTCTTGAGCCGGCGGCAGTAGCCGCACCACGTAGTGCTGTACATCGTCACAGTGCCCGACATGTCTTGGCGCTCCTCTGTCTCGTCTGTCTCATCCGTCTCATCCGGCATGTCCCTCATGCGGAGAAGCTGGACCGTGCGTCACCGCACGGAAAGGGAACGTACGCGAGGCAACCACCATTCCCGCAGCCGGGCCGGGGCGGCCACGCGACCGGCCGGGCCGTATAGGCCAGGGCGCAATGGGCCGGTCCCCATCAGCAGGACCGCACCAGAGCAGCAGGACCGCACCGGACCAGCCAGGGCGCATTAGTACGACGGATGCAGCTCCCCTGTGGACAACCTCCGCGTCCGCCTCTCCCGACCTGGCAGCATGGCGGGGTGACATCAGTAACGCATTCCTCCCTCTTCCCACAGGTCCCCGAGTCGGCCGACGCCGTGCTCGACGGCCTGGACCCCGAGCAGCGCGAGGTCGCCACGGCCCTGCACGGCCCGGTGTGTGTGCTGGCCGGAGCCGGTACGGGCAAGACGCGTGCGATCACCCATCGCATCGCCTACGGGGTGCGCGCCGGGATACTTCAGCCGACGAGTGTGCTTGCCGTCACGTTCACCAACAGAGCCGCCGGCGAGATGCGCGGACGGCTTCGCCAGCTCGGCGCGGGAGGAGTCCAGGCCCGGACGTTCCACTCCGCCGCCCTGCGTCAGCTCCAGTACTTCTGGCCGAAAGCGGTCGGTGGCCACCTGCCCCGGCTGCTGGAGCGGAAGGTCCAGCTGGTCGCCGAGGCCGCGGCCCGCTGCCGCATCCGGCTCGACCGCAACGAACTGCGGGACGTCACCAGCGAGATCGAGTGGTCCAAGGTCACCCAGACCGTGCCGGGCGACTACCCGGCCGTGGTCGCGAAGACCCAGCGCGACGCCCCGCGCGATCCGGCCGAGATCTCCCAGATCTACGCGACGTACGAGGAGCTGAAGCGCGACCGCTCGGTGATCGACTTCGAGGACGTGCTGCTCCTCACCGTCGCCATCCTCCAGGACCGCCACGACATCGCCGACCACGTCCGCCGCCAGTACCAGCACTTCGTCGTCGACGAGTACCAGGACGTCAGCCCGCTGCAGCAGCGGCTGCTGGACCTCTGGCTCGGCGACCGGGACACCCTGTGCGTCGTCGGCGACGCCAGCCAGACGATCTACTCCTTCACCGGAGCCACCCCCGACCACCTGCTGAACTTCCGCACCCGCCACCCCAACGCGACGGTGGTCAAGCTGGTCCGGGACTACCGCTCCACCCCCCAGATCGTCCATCTGGCCAACGGACTGCTCAGCCAGGCCCGCGGCCGCGCCGCCGAGCACCGGCTCGAACTGGTCTCGCAGCGCGAGCCCGGCGCCGAGCCCGCCTACACGGAGTACGCGGACGAGCCCTCGGAGGCCGAGGGCACCGCCCGCCGGATCCGCGATCTGATCGCCGCGGGAGTCCCGGCCGGCGAGATCGCCGTGCTCTACCGGGTCAACTCCCAGTCCGAGGTCTACGAGCAGGCCCTGGCGGACGCGGGCGTGCCGTATCAGCTGCGCGGCGCGGAGCGGTTCTTCGAACGGGCGGAGGTGCGAGAGGCCGGAGTCGCCCTGCGCGGCGCCGCCCGCGCCGGGGGCAACGACTCCCTGCTGGACGATGCGGAGGGGCTGCCCGCCGAGGTGCGCGCGGTGCTCTCCACCAAGGGATGGACCCAGGAGCCCCCCGCGGGTTCGGGAGCGGTGCGCGACCGCTGGGAATCGCTGGCAGCCCTGGTCCGGCTCGCCGAGGACTTCGAACGGGCCAGTCCGGGCGCCACCCTCTCCGACCTGGTGGCGGAGCTTGACGAGCGGGCCGCCGCCCAGCACGCCCCCACGGTCCAGGGGGTCACCCTCGCCTCGCTCCACTCCGCGAAGGGCCTTGAGTGGGACGCCGTGTTCCTGGTCGGCCTGACCGAGGGGATGATGCCGATCACCTACGCCAGGACCGACGAGCAGATCGAGGAGGAGCGCAGGCTGCTGTACGTCGGCGCCACCCGGGCCCGCCTCCACCTCTCGCTGTCATGGTCGCTCTCCCGCTCGCCCGGCGGACGTGCCGGACGGCGCCCGAGCCGGTTCCTCAACGGCCTGCGTCCGGGCTCGGTGCCGCTCGGCACGCGCGGCACGGCCGGCGGCGGCGGGATCGAGCGGGGCCCGGCAGGGCCGGCCGCCAAGCGCCGCCGTCGCGGCCCTGCCCGCTGCCGGGTCTGCGGCAAGACCCTCACCGACGCCGGCGAGATGAAACTGATGCGCTGCGAGGACTGCCCCTCCGACATGGACGAGGCGCTGTACGAGCGGCTGCGCGACTGGCGGGCGGTCAGGGCGAAGGAGATCGGTCAGCCCGCGTTCTGCGTGTTCACGGACAAGACACTGATGGCGATCGCCGAGGCCGTACCGGGCAGCGAGGGCGAACTGGCCGTGATCTCCGGCGTCGGCGCGCGGAAGCTGGGCCGGTTCGGGACCGCCGTCCTGGCCATTTGTGCAGGTGAGACGGTAGAGGAAGTGCTCGCGGAGGTGGCTGACGACAGGTGAGAAAAACTCGTCGAAAAAATAGTTTGCGCCCGCCCCAGTCATCACCATAGGTTCTTAACCACGGGAACAGCGACTTCTCTGAAGCCCTGGCCCTGTGCTGTACTTATCCGAATACGTAGGACCGGCCCGCCGGTCCGCCCGAGACGCCGAGAGGAGGCGATTGAAGTGATCAGCATCATCGAGACCAACAAAATGACCGATCTTTCGGGCGTCTCCGCCTGCTCGCTCGGCCTCGCCTGCTCTTCCGAGTCCTCGCTCCGTGGCACCGGTCTGTCCGGCATTTCTGTCGCCCGTCCGCTGTCCCCTGCGAGCCTCCCCGTGCGGGAGCGCAATGAGCGACCGGCTCAGGCACCGGCAGCAGCAGTAGCGAAGGGACAGGCCCAGGCCTATGCCTTTGCGGCCGTCGGTGCGGGAGCGGAATCCGGCGCCAAGAAGCAGACGATGCACCACCACACGATGTGGGCCTTCCGTGGGCCTGAACCCTGGAGTGATCCAGCCTGATTCACCATCAGGCCGGCGCCTTCAGGGCCGCGGAACCCCACTCGGGATCCGCGGCCCTTTTGTTTTGTCCGAACGGACGAGACAGCGCGAAGGAGCCTCGGGACAAGCAGCACCCGGTACCAGCCGCCACCCGGCCAACCAGGCCGGAACGACCAGACGAGGACACCACCCACCGTGCAACTCGAAGCGCACGCCCCGTCCGTACCGCCTTCCGAAACGATCCCGCCGCCCGGCCTCACGGAGGACTCCACCTTGTTCCCCCTCACCACGCTCACCGCGCTCGACGACGCCATCGAGAACCTCGGCGTGCCCGTCCCGTGCCGCTCCTACGACCCGGAGGTCTTCTTCGCGGAGTCGCCCGCCGACGTCGAGTACGCCAAGTCCCTCTGCCGCACCTGCCCGCTCGTCGAGGCCTGCCTCGTCGGCGCCAAGGAGCGTCGCGAGCCGTGGGGCGTCTGGGGCGGTGAGCTCTTCATCCAGGGCGTCGTCGTCGCTCGCAAGCGGCCGCGTGGCCGTCCGCGCAAGAACCCGGTCGCGGCGTGATCGCCGGACTGGGGGTCACGGCCCCCAAGCCCATGAAGCGCATCGGAACCATCGACCGTCCCCACACCCACGATCCCCGAAATCAGGCAGCAATGTCCGTCCCCACCAACGAGCCCGTCGGCTCCGCAACACCGAACGTCACGATCATCGGCGCGAACGACTCGCGTCAGAACAGGACCCGCGAAATGCAACTCATCCCAGAAGCCCTGGCTCGTGCTCATATGCACGACCGCATGAGGGAGGCCGATACGGAGCGCCAGGCGGTACGCCTGGTCAACGCGCGCCGTATGCAGCGCCGGGCCGAGCGCGCTTCGATGCGCGCCCGCCGCGCGCTGGCCATGGCCGTCATGCACTAGTCGGGCCGCACACCAGCAACACCCGCTGGCGGGCAGCCGCTCTGCCCGCCAGCGACCAGACCCACAGTCAGTACCCCTTCCGCGGGGCCGGTCCACAACGGACCGGCCCCGCGGTCGTGCTGCGATGGCCGCGCCGTGCGGTGGTGCTGCGCAGCAGTGCTGTGTGGTGCCGCGCGACACGGCGTCGACGGAGTTATCGTCACGAGGTGGACGAGGAGACCCATCACCGGATTCAGCGACCCGCGCAGAACGAGAGCGACGCCGCGGTCGTCACCTGCGCCCTGTGCGGTACCTCCGCCGACGGTGACACCGCACCGCCGACCTGGATCTGCTCCGTGGAGAACGGCAGGCGCCAGCACTTCTGCGAAGAGTGCGCCCGCACCAACATCAGGGCGATCGAGAGCCGGCTGGACTCGGCCTGGTGGTGACCCGCCCGGCGGCCACGCATTCACCAGCGACAAGGCCTCCCACCAGCGGCAACGCATCCGGCCGCGACGCCCCGGCCTACGGCCCCAAGGGCGCGTCGCCCGCCAGCTCCCGGACCTCGGTCTCCTGCACCGTGGTCCCCTGTGCCTCGGTATCCTGTGCCTCGGTCTTCTGCGCCTCGGTTTCTTGCAATACGGTCTCCTCCTCGTACTCCGCGACGAAACCTGGCAGCCAGGATTCGAGCTCGTCGCGCAGCCGCACCGTCGCACCCAGCTGGCACAGCACCCCGATCGTGCTCAACGTCACCCGGTGTATCAGCAGATAGGCGGGCGGCAGATTCAGCTGCTTGCCGAGCTGATGAGCGGGGGAGCGGGGATCCGCGATCCGCGCCGCCTGATTGCGCATCCAGCTCCGGGTGAACGTGAACTCCTCCACCTGAGCCGGCTCGATGATCGGGAGTAGATAGTCGAGCACCGCGTCAGGGTCGAGGTCGATCGTGTCCTTGACGAACCCCTCCTCGCGCAACAGCTCGTACACCGCCTCCGCCTCGCCCGCCAGCGTCAGCCGCAGGGAGTCCCCGATGGTCTGCGGTAGACCGCCCGGCAGCCGGTCCACCGTCCCGAAGTCCAGCACTCCGAGCCGCCACTGCCCGTCCTCGCCGGTCCCCTCGTGCGGGGGCAGCAGCCGGAAGTTTCCTGGATGCGGGTCCGCGTGCAGCAGACCGGTGCGCGCGGGCCCCGAGAAGAGGAAGCGGGCCAGCAACTGGCCCGCCCGGTCCCGCTGCTCCGGAGTACCCTCAGAGATCACGTCGGCCAGCGGAACACCGTCCATCCACTCCGTCACCAGAACCTGGTCAGACTGGTGCACCACGCCGGGGATCACGACATCCGGGTCGTCCGCGAACTCCTCGGCGTGGTCCTGCTGCGACCGCGCCTCCTGCTCGTAGTCCAGCTCCTCCGAGACCCGGTCACGCAGCTCCGTGATGAGCGGTTTGATGTCCATCCCGGGAACCAACGGGCCGAGCAGGCGGGCGAATCGGGTGAGCTGGGTCAGATCCGAGAGCAGTGCTTGACCGGCGCCCGGATACTGCACCTTCACCGCGACGTTCCGTCCGTCGTGCCACACCGCCCGGTGCACCTGGCCGATCGAGGCGGCGGCCGACGGCTTGTCCTCGAATTCGAGGAACAACGCCCGCCAGTCCTCTCCGAGCCGCTCCTCCAGCACCGCGTGGACGGTATCGCTGGGCATGGGTGGCGCGGCTTCCTGCAGCTTGGTGAGCGCCGCCCGGTACGGTCCGGCGACCTCCTCGGGCAGCGCCGACTCGAAGACGGACAGGGCCTGGCCGAGTTTCATCGCCCCGCCCTTCAACTCGCCCAGAACTTTGAACAACTGGTCCGCGGTGCGTTGCTGTACCTCCCGGGCGACCAGCTCCGCCGATCTCCCGCCGATCCGCTTGCCCAGACCCCATGTCGCACGGCCGGCGAAGCCCAGAGGCAGGGCGGCCAACTTGGCGGTACGGGTGACCGCTTTCCGGGGTAGATCAGACATGAGCCCCTCCAAATCCCAGACTGCCGTACCGCGTGCGGCGGTTACCCGGCCATTGTGTCCTGCATCGCCTCGGTCCCGGAGGAGCCCTCCCGGTCAGTGTGCCCAGCCGCTCCACAGGAACAGCCGAGGTGCGCGCCCAACCGCTCGGCCCGCCAGTCCAACAGCGGCAGCGCGGCCTCCCAGCGGGTCCCCGTGCTCGCGGGCAGTTCCCCGTCCAGGAAGGACAGCGCGTGGGCGGCAGCGAGCCCCGCGACCGCCGTCGCCAGCCCCAGGTCACAGGCCTGAACGGCGGTGCGCCGCCCGGACTGCCACTGCGACAGCATCCTGGTCCAGTCCGCATCCCGGTCCGCGCGGTCCAGCGCCAGGCACCCGGCGCAGGCCGTACCCCCGGGCAGGACCAGGGGCCCGACGACCCCCGTCGCCTCCAGCACTCCGGCGTAGAGATGAGGAGTGCCCGAAGCGATCCACGGCTCGGCCGTACGGGGGTCGGGGACGTATGCCGAGAAGCCGTCGCGAGGGGCCACCACGATCAGCGACAGTCCCGGCTCGCCACCGGCCGGGGATCCCGCCGTCTCCGCCGTGCGAGGAGCCGGACCCGCGGCGGATCTGCGCACCAACTGCCGGGCTGCGGTGTCCCTGCGCTCCCCGACGGACGTCGGCGGAAGCCCGCCGGGCGACACGTCGCACGGCTCGGTGTGCCCGCCGTCCAGGACCTCCACCCGGCCGACCCCCGACCCGGACAGCACCGCGGCGATCGCGGCGCCGACCCGCCCGGCGCCCCGCACCTGGACCCGCATCGCCCGACGGGCCGCCAGCCGCCGCATCCCACCGCCCGGTTCGGGATGGACGACGGAGAGCGACGCCAGATCGGGGCGGTGCCGGTCCAGGGCGCCGGGCCGGTTCCGTAACGCATCGGCCTCCGGGCCGGCGGCGCGCACATCGTCGATCAGACCCGCGTTCGCCAGTCGATGCACCAAGGTGTCGACTTGATGGTCCGACAGATCCAGCGTGCGGGCCTCCTCGCGCAGCAGCGGCAGGCCACGTGTTCCGTCGAGCAGTTCCAGAAAACTGCCCGTGGCGATATCCAGCGGGCCGAACTTCACGGCATGGGCGTGAGTCACGCCGAATTGCACGGTGCCCCGGCCGCGCCATGCGCGGCGCAGTGCGGGCTTCAACATCGGATGCACGGCTACCCCCGGTCTGTGTTCCTTGATCCCTGTGCGCGGACCGCTGCACGGGATCTCCGCGAGATCCGTTCACAGAATGCAGGCAGGCGTCGAAGCGTGCGGAAAGTTATCCACAGGCATGGGGTATTAGTCGTTCAAATGGTGCATGCCGTGGAGTGGATCAAGTGTGAGTGGAGTGGATCAAGTGTGAACCGTCCCGGAGGCGGGACTTCCCGCACCGTCACCGGGTAACGTCGTGGCGTGCCCGTCGACCCGTCACCCGGAATCGCCGGGGAGACCCCCACGCGCAGCGCCGGAACCCAGCAGCGCAGCGCGGCGGACCGTCCGCCCCGCGCCTCGGCAACGAGCGCGGTCGAGGTCCGCAGGAGCAATCGCCGCAGCCGAACGGTTTCCGCCTACCGGGAGGGCGACCGCACGATCGTGCTCATCCCGGCCCGGATGTCGGAGGCCGAGGAGCGGCGCTGGGTGGGCGTGATGCTCGACAAGCTCGCGGCGCAGGAGAGCAGACGCGTCTTCGGTGACAGCGAACTCGCCGAGCGGGCCGAGCGGTTGTCCGCCCAGTACTTCGAGGGCCGGGCCAGGCCCGTTTCGGTGCGGTGGGTGACCAATCAGAACACCCGCTGGGGGTCCTGCACCCCGGCGGAGGGCAGCATCCGACTGTCGCACCGCTTGCAGGGCATGCCCGAGTACGTCGTCGACTACGTACTGGCCCACGAGCTGGCCCATCTGCTGGTGCCCGGTCACGGTCCGCGCTTCTGGCGGCTGCTGGAGGCGTATCCCCGTACCGAGCGGGCACGCGGTTACCTGGAGGGCGTGGTGGCGGCCGACCGGCTGCCCCATCTGCCCGCCGCGCGTGGTGAGTGACGTCCGCTGATTCTGTACCGGGTGTGTACCGACTTAGCCCGATGCCGGACTTTGCGGCTAGCCTGGCGCGACGCATTCACATTCGGGATGGGGGACGGTCGTTACGCATGGCCAGGGAATTCCAACGCGGCCACAAGGCCAAGATCAGCGATCTCACGCCGGGGACGGATCTGTACGTAGGTGTGCAGATCGGCGGTCAGGGACTGACCTTTGACATCAGCTGTTTCGGCCTCGATGCCAATGAGCAGCTCTCCGACGACCGGTATTTCATCTTCTTCAATCAGCCTAAATCACCCGAGGAGTCCATTCAGCTCCTCGGTGCCCAGGCCGGCGACACCGAGTCGTTCCGCGTCACCCTGGACCGCATTCCGGCGAACATCCACAAGTTGTCGTTCACCGCGACGGTCGACGGGGCCGGACAGATGTCCCAGATCGGCCCCGGATACATCCGGATCGTCGCGGGTGGCGAGGAAGTCGTCAGGTACGCCTTCAACGGTTCGGAGTTCACCACCGAGCGTGCGGTGATGCTGGGCGACTTCTATCTGAAGGACGTCTGGCGGTTCGCCGCGGTCGGCCAGGGCTTCGACGGCGGCCTCGAAGCGCTGCTGAAGAACTTCGGCGGCGAGGTCGCCGAGGAGGAGCCCGCCGCGCCTCAGCCGCAGGCGGCGGCACCGTCGTTCGCCCCGCCCGCCGCACCGGCCCCCGCCCCGTCCTTCGGAGCCCCGTCCGCGCCCCAGGCAGCGCAGCCGGCCTCGTCCTTCGGAGCCCCGCCGGCCCCGGCCCCGGCTCCGGCCCCCACGCCGCAGCAGCAGATGCACGCCGCGCCGACCATGGCGGCGCCGCTGGCACCGCAGGGCGGCACGGTGCCGCCGCCCGCCCCCGCCCCCGCTCCGTACGGGCAGCAGCCGCAGCAGCAGTTCGGGCAGATCCCCGGCCAGGTGCCCCCCGCCGCCCCGTACGGCCAGCAGCCCGCCGCCCCCTACGGCCAGCAGGCCCCGGCCCCGTACGGGCAGCAGCCGCCCGGAATGCAGCCGCCAGGTATGCCCCAGGGCGTGCCGCAAGGCGTTCCGCAGGCCGGTGCCGGTCTCCAGGCGGCGCTCCAGCCGTACAAGGAGGCGCCCACCGGTCAGCGCTGGACCCCACAGAACCAGCAGCTCATGCGGGTCGACCTCACCATGGGCGGCACGCCCGTGCTCGCCCGGCAGGGCAGCATGGTGATGTACCAGGGCAAGGTCGACTTCAGCTACAAGGGCGCCGGTTTCGCCGGCCGCATGGTGGGCAACGCCACCGGCCAGGAAATGCAGCTGATGCGCTGTACCGGCCGCGGCCAGGTCTTCCTCGCCGAGGACGGCTCCCATCTGCACGCCATCGAGCTCCAGGGCGACGGCATCTGCGTCTCGGCGGAGAACGTCCTCGCCTTCGACGAGTCGCTGCAGCACGAGGTCCGCAGGATCGAGGGCCACGGCATCCCCGGCGGCGCCCTGTTCACCATGCAGTTCCAGGGCACGGGCACGGTCATCGTCAAGACCCACGGCGTCCCCGTCGTCCTGCCCGTGACACCGACCACCTTCGCCGACTGCAACGCCGTCGTGGCCTGGTCGGCAGCGTCCCAGGTGATCATCTCCAGCCAGGTCCGGCTGCGCCGCAACGCGTACCCGGGACACAGCGGGGAGACCGTGAACCTCCAGTTCCGGGGCGCTCCCGGCAACTTCATCGTCGTCCAGCCCTACGAGGTCTGAGGGAGCCCGTCATGAACCAGCAGCTCGCGGGCTTCGCCCCGACCCCCGTCACGGCCCGTATGGAGAACCACGGCCGCACGATGCTCAAGGTCGCCATGGCCACCGGCCAGGACCTCTACGCACGTACCGGCTCGATGGTCGCGTACGAGGGCTTCATCCAGTACGAGCCCAACCCGCCCGCCGTCCGCCAGATCGCCTCCCAGTGGATCACCGGCGAGGACGCGCCGATCATGAAGTGCTCCGGCGACGGGCTGCTCTACCTCGCCGACTACGGCGCCGACGTGGTCGTCATCAACCTCAACAACGACTCCCTCTCGGTCAACGGCACCAATGTCCTCGCGTTCGACGGTCATCTGACCTGGGGGGTGGAGCGGGTCAAGGGCCTCGCCAAGTTCGCCGGCCAGGGCCTGTGGAACGTCTGCATCTCAGGCACCGGCTGGGTCGCCATCACCTCGCGCGGCACACCGATCGTCGTCGACTGCGGACGTGGCGAGGACGAGACCTACGTCGACCCGGACGCCCTTGTGGCGTGGTCCCCGAACCTCAAGGTGAAGGGCAAGCGCAGCTTCAAGGCCTCCTCGCTCATCGGGCGGGGCAGCGGCGAGGCATATCAGATGGCGTTCTCCGGCCAGGGCATCGTCGTCGTGCAGCCGAGCGAGGACAGTACCGACCGCCTGCGGGTCCGGAACTGACGGGGGAGGAGAACACACCATGCAGAGTCCGCTTTTCAGCTACACGGAACAGCAGTCCCAGGACCGGTACACCATCCAGAACCCGCAGCTCCTGCGGGTCTCGCTGACCGGCCACGACGACGTCCTCGCCCGCAAGGGCGCCATGGTCGCGTACCAGGGTCTGATGGAGTTCGACGGCGAGTACCAGTCGCACGGACAGCGCCGCGCCCGCGCGAACACCGGTGAGGGCCTCGACCTGATGCGCTGCACGGGGCAGGGCACCGTCTACCTCGCCAACCTCGCGCAGTACATCCACGTCGTGGACGTCGACCACGACGGCATCACGGTGGACAGCGCCTATGTCCTGGCACTGGACTCCTCGCTGCACACCGAGGTCATCGCGGTGGACAGCCAGTACGGCATCTCGGGGACCGGGAAGTACCAGCTCAACATCTCCGGTACCGGCAAGGTCGCGCTGATGACCTCGGGCCAGCCGCTGATGATGCAGGTCACGCCGGACAAGTACGTGAACGCCGACGCCGACGCGATCGTCGCCTGGTCCAGCTCGCTGCGGGTGCAGATGCAGGCCCAGACGCACTCCTCGGGCGTCTGGCGGCGGCGCGGCAACACCGGCGAGGGCTGGGAGCTCAGCTTCCTCGGCCAGGGCTTCGCCCTGGTGCAGCCGAGCGAGGTGCTGCCCCCGCAGAACCACGAGATCGGCCAGGGCATCCGGGCCCAGTACGGCATGGGCCAGCAGGGCGCCCACGGTCAGAACCAGAACAACTCCTGGAACTGAGCCACCGCGCACCGGCACGCACGGCACGGGTGAGGGGCGGTCTCCGCGGAGACCGCCCCTCACCCGTGCCTCAGGCGGTGGCTACCGGCGCCGCTCCAGCTCGGCGCGGGTCCGCCCCACCAGCCTTACGACCGATGCGTCAGCCACCGACGCGACCTCGTCGTAGGGGAACCAGCGCAGGTCCAGCGACTCCTCGCTGATCTGCTCCATCGCGCCCGAGGGCGCCAGCGCCGCGTACTGCACGTCCAGGTGCCAGTGGCAGGGCGCGGGGATCGGGTGGCGGTCCAGCGTCACCGGGCCGCCGGCGAGCAGGGTCAGGCCGGTGATGCCGGACTCCTCGGTCGCCTCCCGCAGCGCCGCCGCGGCGAGCGACACATCCTGCGGCTCGCAGTGACCGCCCATCTGGAGCCACATCCGCAGCTTGCGGTGGAGGGTGAGCAGCACCCGGCCGCGCTCCGGGTCGACGACCAGCGCGCTGGCCGTCAGATGGCCCGCCTCGCAGGCCTTCCACATGCCGTCGGGATGCTGTGCCAGATGGTCGAGATAGCCCTGGCGCAGCTCACACTGGAGCGGGTCCGGGTTCTCGTACCCCTTCAGTACGACAACGGCGTCTTCGTGCAGGCTCACCGGTCGGTTTCGCCCTTGTCATCGCCCTTGCCGTCGTTCTCACGGCTCTCGGTCCCATCGGTGCCGGGCGCGTCCTTGCCGTCCGCGGTGGGGCTCTGCGGGCCCTTCGCGGCCTCGCCGAGCATCTTGTCCAGCTCGGAGAAGTCCAGCTGCTCGTGGTGCACGAAGCCGTCCGGATCGTCCAGGTCCTGGGCCGTGGGCAGCATGTCGGGGTGCGCCCACAGGGCGTCGCGCCCGTCCAGACCGCGTGCGTCGGTGAGCGAGGCCCACAGTCGCGAGGCGTCACGCAGCCGCCGCGGGCGCAGCTGCAGACCGATGAGCGTGGCGAACGTCTGCTCGGCGGGGCCGCCGGAGGCGCGGCGCCTGCGCATCGTCTCGCGCAGTGCGTCCGCCGAGGTCAGGCGGGATTTCGCGGCCTCGTGGACCACCGCGTCCACCCAGCCCTCCACCAGCGCGAGAGCTGTCTCCAGCCGGGCCAGGGCGGCCTTCTGCTCCGGAGTGTCCTCCGGCTGGAACATGCCCTGCTGAAGGGCGTCCTGCAGCTGCTCGGGCTGCGACGGGTCGAACTGGCCGACCACGTCCTCCAGCTTGCTGGTGTCGACCTTGATGCCGCGCGCGTACCCCTCGACGGCGCCGAACAGATGCGAGCGCAGCCACGGGACGTGCGCGAAGAGGCGCTGGTGCGCGGCCTCGCGCAAGGCGAGATAAAGCCGCACCTCGTCCTGCGGCACGCTGAGGTCCTTGCCGAACCGCTCCACGTTCAGGGGCAGCAGGGCGGCCTTGCCCGCCGGGCCCAGCGGCAGGCCGATGTCGGTCGAACCGACCACCTCACCCGCCAGCACGCCCACGGCCTGCCCGATCTGCTGGCCGAACATGGCGCCGCCCATCGACCGCATCATGCCGATCAGCGGGCCGGCCATCGCCTGCATCTCCTCGGGCAGCACGTCGCCCATCGCGAGACCGACGCGCTCCGCCACCGGGTCGACCAGCTTCTGCCAGGCCGGAAGGGATGCCTCCACCCATTCCGCACGGCTCCAGGCCACAGTCGAGACCGAACCGGAGGGCAGCGACGTCACACCGTCCAGCCAGAGGTCGGCCAGGCGCAGCGCCTCGTCGACCGCGGACCGCTCGGTCGGGCCGACGCTGGCGTCCTTCGTGCCGTCCGGAGTGCCCTGCGAGACCGTCTGGCGGGCGATCTGCTTGGCCATGTCCCAGTTCACGGGACCGCCCTCGTAGCTCAGCATCTGGCCGAGCTGCTGGAAGGCGGCGCCCAGGTCATTGGGGTTCATCGAGCCGAACATCGCCGCGAACGGGTTGTCCCCGCCCGCGCCGGGGCCGAAGCCGAACGGGTTCGCCGGCCCGCCCGAGCCCTGCCCACCTCCGGTGGGGTCCTTCTTCTTGCCCTCGTCGCCGTTCTCCGGCTCCTCCGGCGGAAGGCCGAATCCGAATGGGGTGTCACTCACGGGTTTCCTCGGCTCGTAGGGCCGCCGGCTCGAACCGACGGCGACTGCCCGACATCACCATCCAGCGTAGACACCAAAACCCCGCGCAGGGCCTCAGTGCTCCGCCGGCTCCCGGCCTGCGGCAGGATGGACGCCACCTGGTACGCACGCGTCATTCGGGTACGTACTGAAGACAACCGCTGGAGACGCCCGGTGAGTTCCCCAGATCCTCAGGTTCGCGCAGCGCGAAACCTGCCCGCCCCCTCGACCGAGAACAAACCAGAAATGAGCCGCTCAAGGAACCGTGGCCCCGTTGTCGCGGTGACCGGAGCGGCGAGCGGCGTGGGCGAGCTGCTCACCGCACGCCTCGCGGCCTCCGAGGAGATCAAGCAGGTCATCGCCATCGATGAACGCCGCGGAGAGGTCTCCGAGGCGACCTGGCACATCCTCGATGTACGCGACCCCGCCATCGCGGAGAAGCTGCGTGGCGCAGATGTCGTGGTGCATCTCGCACTCGATCTCGACCTGGAGACCGACCCCGCCGCCCGCACCGCCTACAACGTGCGCGGCACCCAGACCGTGCTGACGGCCGCCGCCGCTGTCGGCGTGCACCGGGTTGTGCTGTGCACGTCGGCCATGGTCTACGGGGCGCTGCCCGACAACGACGTCCCGCTCGCCGAGGACGCCGAGCTGCGCGCCACGGCCGAGGCCACCGGCGTCGGCGACCTCTTGGAGATCGAACGGCTCGGCCGCCGCGCGCCGCGTGCCCACCCCGGACTCAACGTGACCGTGGTCCGGCCCACCGTCCTGGTCGGCGGTACGGACACCGCGCTGACCCGCTACTTCGAGTCGCCGCGCCTCCTGGTCGTCGCGGGATCGCGTCCGACCTGGCAGTTCTGCCATGTCGACGACCTGGTCACAGCCCTGGAATACGCCGCGCTGGAGAAGATCGACGGCGAGTTCGCGGTCGGCTGCGACGGCTGGCTGGAGCAGGAGGAGGTCGAGGAGCTCAGCGGCGTCCGCCGGATGGAGCTGCCCTCCGCCGTGGCCCTGGGTGCCGCCGCCCGGCTGCACCGGATCGGCCTCACCCCGTCGCCGGCGGGCGATCTGGCGTACACGATGCACCCCTGGGTGGTCAGCGTGAGCCGGCTGCACGACGTGGGATGGCGCCCCGGCTGGACCAACGAGGAGGTGCTCGCCGCCCTTCTCGAAGAGGTCGAGGGCAGGCACACCGTCGCCGGACGCCGGCTCGGCCGCAAGGACGCCACCGCAGCGGGTGCCGCCGGTGCGACCGTGGCACTGCTCGGCACCGCCGCCCTGGTGCGCCGCGCCCGCAAGGCCCGCCGCCGCATCTGAGGGCCGCCCGGCGGGAGCCCGTCCGAGCAGTGCCTTCTGTAGAAGGCTCCAAGGCCGGGGGCGGCCCGCCGGTGGAAAGCGCTATTCCGGCTTGTCGGCGCGGTACGGCACCATGGGCCCCATGGCTCCCACCTACGACCACCCCGGCGAGCGGACGGCGGACGACCCCGTCCGGCTGCTGGAGATCCGCGACACCCCGCTCTCGGTCGACGAGGTCTTCCGGGCCGTCGGGGACGACGCCGCGGGCGGCACGGCGCTCTTCGTCGGCACGGTGCGCAACCATGACGCCGGTCAGGACGTCGGCGCGCTCGGGTACTCCTGCCACCCCTCGGCGCAGGACGAGATGCGCCGGGTGGCCGAGAAGGTCGTCGCGAACTTCCCGGTCCGGGCGCTGGCCGCGGTCCACCGGGTGGGTGACCTCCAAGTGGGGGACCTCGCGGTGGTCGTCGCCGTCTCCTGCCCGCATCGCGCCGAGGCGTTCGCGGCCTGCCGACAGCTCATCGACGACCTCAAGCACGAGGTCCCGATCTGGAAGCACCAGCGCTTCTCGGACGGCACCGAGGAATGGGTCGGAGCCTGCTGAGCGCAAGTCGGCCAGGAGGCCGTCCGGACCGATTTGCGTAACCCCACCCCTGCCGTGAGCGTGGATTGTCCAGACGGTTAATCTGCTGATCGGTCAGTTGCGGTCGCTCATGGGGTAGGGAGGTCGTAATGGCAGCACTTGCCTGGTTGCTGATTCCGCTTTTCGCTGCGCTCGGCGCTGCGATATGGGGAAGCTGGGCCACCCGTAATCGAACGACCGGCGATGTCTCCGAACTCGCCGGCTATGCCAGGTTCCGTGAGGCGATGGAAAAGCCGCACTCCGGTTCCGATGTCGCCTGACATCTTCTCGCGCGTACGCAGTTGCCAATCCGTATCGCGGCTCCGACTGCCGACGCCCTCCGGCGCAGCCCGCGCCCGGCTCTCCGCCCCGTACGGACCGGCCCCGACGGTGCACTGACAGACCCTTCCCGTACTGTCGTTCCATGCCACGCCGCACCGCGACGATGCTCGCCTCCACCCTGATCCTCATCGCGCTGCTCTGCGCAGGCGTGCTGATCAAAGTGCCGTATTCGGAGATGTCTCCCGGGCCGACGGTGAACACGCTCGGCGAGGTCGGCGGCGAACCCGTCCTGCAGATTTCCGGGCACAAGACGTACCCGACGTCCGGCAACCTCAATATGACGACGGTCAGAGTCACCGGTGCCGACTACAACATGAATCTCGTCGAGTCCGTCTACGGCTGGCTGGCCCACGACAGCGTGGTCGTACCGCACGACACGCTCTACCCCGACGGCAAGACCGAGCAGGAGTCGACGCAGGAGAACGCCGAGGAGTTCAGCCAGTCCCAGGAGAGCGCCAAGGTCGCCGCGCTGAAGGAGCTGAAGATCCCGGTGGCATCGCGCGTCGTGGTCTCCACGGTCGTCAAGGGCAGCCCCGCCCAGGGCAAGCTGCACGCGGGCGACGTGATCAAGCAGGTCGACGGCGCGCCCGTCGAGCAACCCGAGGACGTCGCGAAGCTCGTCACCCGCCACGACCCCGGCGAGAAGGTCACCTTCACGATCATCCCGGCCCGGACGGCCCAGGCGGCCGAGAAGGCGGGCAAGGAGCCCGAGGGCAGCCGGAAGATCGTCATCACCACCGCGAAGGCGCCCAAGGAGGACCGCGCGATCGTCGGCATCCAGGCCGGGACGGACCACACGTTCCCGTTCCGGATCGACATCAAGCTCGCCGATGTCGGCGGTCCGAGCGCCGGTCTGATGTTCTCGCTGGGCATCATCGACAAGCTGACGCCCGGCAAGCTCACGGGCGGCAACTTCATCGCGGGTACCGGCACGATCGACGACAAGGGCAAGGTCGGCCCGATCGGCGGCATCAACATGAAGCTGGTCGGCGCGCGCAACGCCGGCGCCAGGTACTTCCTGACGCCGGACGAGAACTGCAAGGCCGCCGCCTCCGACACCCCGAGCGGACTCACGCTGGTGAGGGTGAAGACGATCGACGACGCGAAGAAGTCGCTGGAGAAGATCAAGGCGGGGGACACGGCCGGGCTGCCGAGCTGCTCGGCAGGCTGACCGCGCCCCCCGGCGGGGGAGACGCGATCAGGGCCGCTCGGTCAGGCCTCGAAGGTCGCGGCCAGTGCGTCGGCCAGGCCGGGCACCAGACCGGCGCCGGTCCGCACCTCGCTCGGGGTGTCCTTCGCACGCAGCCGTACGGCCGACTCACGCGTGCCGTCCCGCAGGACCGCCACGGTCATCCGGACCTCCTGGCGCTCCGGATGCTTGGCGACCCACTTGGTCAGCTGCGCGTCGCTCAGCCCCTCGGGCACGGAGGACTCGGCGGACGGTGGGAGCATCAGCCGCTCCACCGTCATCGCGCATCCGATCACCGCGTCGGGCCATGCGATCGTGGCGAGGAACTCGTCCAGGGCGGTGCCCGGCGGCAGCTCGTCCTGCTCGATGGGGGTCAGGGAGGAAGTCGGGGATTCGGAGCTGTCCAGCCCGAGCTGGGCGGCGAGACCAGGCTCCTGGACCCGCAGCTTGGCGGTGTCGACCAGGGCGAAGAGCCGGGCCGGCTGGTCCCAGCCGAGGCCGGAGATGTACTCGTCGATTTCGAGCACGGCGACGGTGAGCGGGCTGGCGGCCATCGGAGGGCCTGAGGGGGAAACGTTGGGCATGGTCAATATCCTGCCTCCTTCCGCCCCGGGAACGGGAACTAGGTAAAGCCTCAGTAAGTTGCATAGGTGGGCTCTACGATCGCTGGGCCCGCTTCACACGACCCGCGAACTTCGAGGTGCGCACGTTGGCTTTCCAGATGCCGGACCGCGGCGGAGGCCCGACCGGGCCACGGATCAGAGTCGGCCGCCCGTCCCGGCGTGCCCGTACCCTGCTCATGACATTGGGCGTCCTGGCGGTTCTCGCCATGGCGTTCGTCATGTTCGCCGGGTTCTGGACTGACTGGCTGTGGTATCGGTCGGTCGATTATTCGTCCGTCTTCACCACCACGCTGTGGACCAAGATCGGGCTGTTCCTCGTCTTCGGACTGCTGATGGCTGTCGCCGTCGGCCTGAATATCTGGCTCGCGCACCGGCTCCGGCCGCCGCTGAGCGCGATGTCCCTGGAACAGCAGAGCCTGGACCGCTACCGGATGAGCCTCGCCCCGCACAAGAAGTGGGTGCTGCTCGCGATCACCGCGCTCGTCGGTCTGATCGCCGGAGCATCCGCCTCCGGCCAGTGGCGTACCTGGCTGATGTATGTGAACGGCGTGGCGTTCGGACAGAAGGACCCCCAGTTCCATCTGGACGTGTCCTTCTACGCCTTCGATCTGCCCTGGTACCGCTTCCTGCTGGGCTTCGGCTTCGCGGCCACGGTGCTCTCGCTGATCGCCGCCGCGATGACCCACTACCTGTACGGCGGGCTGCGCATCACCAGCCCCGGAGCGCGGGCGACCGGTGCGGCCACAGGCCATCTGTCGGTGCTGCTCGGCGTCTTCGTCTCGCTGAAAGCAGTGGCGTACTGGCTCGATCGGTACGGCCTGGCCGTGAAGTCCAGCGACTTCAAGGCCACGGACAACTGGACGGGGCTGCGGTACGTCGACGCCAACGCCTATCTGCCGGCGAAGACCATCCTGTTCTGCATCGCCGCGATCTGCGCCGTGCTGTTCTTCGCGACGCTCTGGCGCCGCACCTGGCAGCTCCCGGTGATCGGCTTCGGCCTGATGGTGCTCTCGGCGATCCTGATCGGCGGGCTGTACCCGGCGATCGTGCAGAAGTTCCAGGTCCAGCCGAACGAGCAGGCCAAGGAAGCCCCGTTCATCCGGAAGAACATCGAAGCGACGCGTGACGCCTACGACATCGACGACGCGCAGGTCGACGACTACTCCGGCAAGAGCACGACGGACGACGACGCCAAGCTGCGCGCCAGCGCGAACGAGGCGGCCAGCTACCGGGTGATGGACCCCAACGTCGTCTCTCCGGCCTTCCAGCAGCTCCAGCAGAAGAGGAACTACTACCAGTTCCCCAAGACGCTGGACGTCGACCGCTACAAGGACGCCGCCGGCAAGGACCAGGACACGGTCATCGGTCTGCGCGAGCTCAACCTCGACGGCATCCCCAAGCGCAACTGGATCAACGACCACTTCACCTACACCCACGGCTACGGCGCCATCGCGGCCCGGGGTACGACGACGGGCAAGAACCCGAAGGGTTCCCCGGACTTCACCGAGTCCGGCCTGCCGACGTCGGGTGATCTCGGCAAGTACGAGCAGCAGATCTACTACGGCGAGAAGACCGAGCAGTACTCCATCGTCGGCGGGCCCCAGAAGGAGCTCGACTACGAGGAGGACGGCGAGAAGACCACCAGTTACAAGGGCGACAGCGGGGTCAGTCTCTCCAACGCGTTCAACCGCGCCGCGTACGCCGTCTCGTTCAGTGAGCCGCAGATCCTCTACTCGGGGGCCATCGGCGAGGGCTCGCGGATTCTCTACAACCGCACGCCCAAGGAGCGCGTCGAGGCGGTCGCCCCGTGGCTGACCATCGACGGCGACGCCTACCCGGCCGTGGTGAACGGCCGCATCCAGTGGGTCGTCGACGCGTACACCACCACCAACGGCTACCCGTACGCCTCCCGTACGACGCTCGGTGACACCACGGCCGACTCGCTGACCACCAACCAGCGTGCGGTCGTGGCCCAGCAGAACCAGGTCAACTACATCCGCAACTCGGTGAAGGCCACCGTCGACGCCTACGACGGCAAGGTCAAGCTCTACGAGTGGGACACCGAGGACCCGGTCCTCAAGACCTGGCGCAAGGCGTTCCCCGGGACGGTGGAGCCCAGGGCGGACATCCCGCAGGAGCTCATGGCCCACCTGCGCTACCCGCAGGACCTGTTCAAGGTGCAGCGCGAACTGCTCACCCGCTACCACGTCACGAACCCCGCGCAGTTCTACAGCGGCAGTGACGCGTGGCAGGTCCCGGACGACCCGACCAACAAGGAGTCCGGTGCCGTCCCGCCGTACTACCTGAGCATAAAGATGCCGGACCAGACGGCTCAGAAGTTCTCGCTGACGACGACCTTCACGCCGAAGGGGCGGCCCGACCTCGGGGCGTTCATGGCGGTGGACGCCGATGCGGCCAGCAAGGACTACGGCACGATACGTCTGCTGAGAGTCACTACCACGGTGAAGGGCCCAGGCCAGGTACAGAGCGAGCTCAACGGCAACGACGACGTCGCCGAGTTCGTGAGGAACCTGAAGGGAACCGACTCCGACATCGAGTACGGCAACCTGCTGACCGTGCCGTTGGAGGGGGGCTTCCTCTACATCGAGCCGGTGTACACGCGCGGTGGCACGCAGAACTATCCGCTGCTGCGCAAGGTCGCCGCCTCGTACGGGTCGAAGACCGTCTTCGAGAACAGTCTCGGGGAGGCGCTCAACGCGGTCTTCGGGGTGACGGACTCCGGCACCACCCCGCCGGACACCACCAGGCCCCCGGGCACCACGGAGCCGCCGGCCACCGGAGACGCGGCGCTGAAGAAGGCGATCGCGGATGCGCAGAAGGCCTACTCGGAGGGCGAGGCGGCCCTCAAGGAGCAGGACTGGGCCGCCTACGGCAAGGCCCAGGCGGATCTGCAGGACGCGCTCCAGCGTGCGGCGGCCGCCCAGCCCAAGTCGGGCAGTGCGAACAACGCGAGCGGCGGGAACGGCGCGAGCAGTTCGGACAAGACGAATAAACCAGACAAGGCGGATAGCACTGACAAGGGCGACAAACCATCCGGTGCTGACAGTGGTGGCTGAGTAACCCGGTAAAGGCTCACCCCCGCGTCGTGGTACGGTTTCACCACAACGACGCGGGGTGGAGCAGCTCGGTAGCTCGCTGGGCTCATAACCCAGAGGTCGCAGGTTCAAATCCTGTCCCCGCTACTGAAAGACGAAGGCCCGGATCCTTTCGAGGATCCGGGCCTTCGTCGTGTCACGGCGACTTTCTTGTTCAAGGTGCGTGAAGTGCGGTTCGCGGGGCACGAGTTGGCTCCGGACGTGTTTGACTTATCTCTCTGTGGGCATGTCGACAAAACGCTGAAGTGACCTAACTGGCCGCGCTATACCAGGTGTACGCGGGTGGCAGGCGGTGCGACGATGGTATTTAT
This sequence comes from Streptomyces sp. NPDC102437, assembly GCF_044765565.1. Lineage (NCBI taxonomy): Bacteria > Bacillati > Actinomycetota > Actinomycetes > Kitasatosporales > Streptomycetaceae > Streptomyces > Streptomyces sp. NPDC102437. The sequence goes on from NZ_JBIWKI010000010.1 coordinate 151,296, forward strand.
GGGGGACAGGGCAACTCTGTTGGAGACAGGGCGGTTTGTGCAACGTCGCGTTCATCGGCCAGAGAATGCGACGAATGCGGCTTTTGGTGTTTCCGTCACGGAGAACAACGAGACCACTGACACACCGGAGACACCCGAGACACCTGAGATCATCAAGGCGACCGAAACTGCCGAGACTGCGGGGTGTGCCGCGACCGTCGAGAGCACGGAGTTCACAGAGAACACGGGAAGCGCCGGGGCCGAAAGGAACACCGGGGCCACGGAGGCCCCCGGGAGCGCCGAGAGCCCGGAGAGCGCCGAGAGTGAGGCACGTCACCGTCGCGCCGCCGATGCCGGGGACACCGCGTCGATGAGCGTCCTCGGCGCCCTGCTGCTGCGCCGCGGCGACCTGGACGGAGCGGAGCCCTATCTGCGCGGGGCCACCGCGGACGGCGACCGGGCCGCGGCCAACAACCTGGGCGTCCTGCTTCACCAGCGCGGATACATCGACGACGCGGCCGGCTGGTGGCGCATCGCCGCCGTCGCGGGGTCCGCCGCCGCCGCGCACGCGCTGGGCCGCCACTACCGCGAGCGCGGCGACGAGCCCGGCGCCGAGTACTGGCTGAGGCAGTCCGCCGAGCAGGGCCACGCGCTGGGCGCGTACGCCTTGGCCGACCTGCTGGAACACCGCAGCGATGTCGGCGCGGAGCGCTGGCTGCGCGCCGCCGCCGAGCAGGGGCACCGGGAGGCCGCGTACCGCCTCGCACGCATGCTGTACCGCAACGCCGCCGACGACCCGCACGACGCCTTCGGCCGCCCCGGTCTCGGCCCCGGCGCCGGTGAGCGCCCCGGCGCCACCGGCCGGCCCGTGGCACGCAGGGACGACGGCCCGGTTGCGGGTCCGGCGACCGGGCGGGTGGGCGAGGCAGAGCAGTGGTACCGGCAGGCCGCCGCGCGCGGCCACCGGCGTGCCGCTCTGCACCTCGGCGCCATCCTCGAACAGCGCGGCGAGCCCAAGGAGGCCGGCCGCTGGTACCTCATCTCCGCGAAGGCGGGCGAGGCGCGCGCCGCCTGTGCGCTCGGCTTCCTGCTGCGTGACGCGGGCGACGAGGAGAGCGCCGCCGTGTGGTGGCTTCGCGCGGCCCAGGACGGCGACGGAAACGCCGCCAACGCCCTGGGCGCCCTGCACGCGGCCCGTGGCGAACAGCAGACCGCCGAGCGCTGGTACCGCGCCGCGATGGACGCGGGCGACGTCAACGGTGCCTACAACCTCGGCCTGCTCTGCGCGGCCCAGGACCGTACGCCGCAGGCCGAGCAGTGGTACCGCCGCGCCGCGTACGCGGGCCACCGCGAGGCCGCCAACGCACTGGCCGTGCTCCTGCTCCAGGCGGGCGACGCGACCGGCGCCGAGCCGTGGTTCTCCAAGGCGGCCGAGGCGGGCAGCGTCGACGCGGCGTTCAACCTCGGCATCCTGTACGCCGGGCGCGACGAGGACCGTGCGGCACTGGTCTGGTACGAGCGTGCCGCGGCGGCCGGCCACACCGAGGCCGCCCTCCAGGTCGGCATGGCCCTGCTGCACCAGGGCGAGGAGCAGGAGGCGGAGCGCCATCTGCGCTGTGCGGCGGGCGGTGGCAGCGCGGAGGCCGCCTTCCGGCTGGCCGGGGTGCTGGACTCGCGGCAGCCGCCACCCGGCCCCCCCGCGCTCGGGGAGCCGATGCCGGAGAAGACCGAGTGCGAGGAGTGGTACGAGCGGGCCGCCGAGCAGGGGCACCGCCGCGCCCAGGTACGGGTCGGAATGCTCGCGGCGGCCCGGGGCGACGTGGACAGCGCCGCCCGCTGGTACCGCGAGGCCGCCGAGTCGGGCAGCCGTAACGGCGCCTTCAACCTCGGGCTGCTGCTCGCCCGCGAGGGCAGTGAGCGCGAGGCCGCGCTGTGGTGGAGCCGGGCCGCGAACGACGGACACGGGCGGGCGGCCCTGCGCCTCGCCCTGCTGGCCGCCCGCCGGGGTGAGCTCGCCGAGGGGCAGCGCTGGTGTGCGCGGGCGGTCGAGCTGGGCCCGGCGGAAGTCGCCGAGCGGGCGGCCCGGCTGCGGGAGGCGCTGCACCAGGAGCTGACCGCTTAGGGCAGAAGCCGGCCGGGGCACCGGGGGGAGCGGCGCCCCTTCCTCTCGCGCCCCGGAATCGATTTGCGCTGGTCGGCAGCGGTGACGTACAGTTCTAAACACAACGACGCGGGGTGGAGCAGCTCGGTAGCTCGCTGGGCTCATAACCCAGAGGTCGCAGGTTCAAATCCTGTCCCCGCTACTGAAGACAGAAGGCCGGATCCTTTCAGAGGATCCGGCCTTCTGTGCATTGCGTCAGAGCTTGTGGCCCACCGCCTCCGAGTACATCGCCCGGTCGACGGCCTTCGACTCCGGCACCGGGGCGCCCTTCGAGACGCCCGAATCGGCGTATGCCTCCTGCAGCCGGTCCGTCGTGCCCTTCCGTATCTCCCAGTCCATCCGCATCGACGGGGTCGACCGCAGCGTGGCCTCGTCGGTCTTCATCAGCTTCGCCAGCTCGGCGACGAACGCGGGATCGGACTTGTAGTCCCCGGCGAAATAGGTGTTCACCGTCCGGATGTAGGCGCGGAGAAAGGCGACACCCGCGTCCGGGTCCTTGTTCAGCAGTGTCGGGCCGAAGAGCAGGCCGCCGAGCGGTTCACCGACGGGCTGGCCGCCCAGGAACGCGTACTTCGTGTCGCCGTCCACCTTGCGCCAGATCGGGTCGAGCAGCCAGGCGGAGTCCACGCCGCCGTTCTGCAGTGCGGTCAGCACATCCGCGGAACCGAGCTGCTGGAAGCTGATCTTGTCGAGGCCGCCGCCGTGCTTCTTCAGGGAGGTGTCCATCGGGTACGCGATGACGGAGCCCTTGCCGATCATGGTGCCGAGCTTCCGGCCTGCCATCTCGACGTGATCTGCGCTCTCGCCGTCCTTGAGACGCACCCACAGGCCGCTCTTGGAGGTGGGGTCGGGGGAGAAGTTCCCCGCGACCCACTTGATGTCGAAGCCGCCGTTGATGCCGTTCATCACGGCTGCCTCGGGAGCCGCCCACTGGGCGTCCACGTCGCCCTTGGCGAGCAGCGGCAGGGCGTCCGGGGTGGGCAGTACCTTCAGCTCGACGTCCAGCCCCTCCTTCGCGAACTCGCCCTTCGCCACCGCGACCTGGAGCGGAGCGACGTACTCCGCGCTCAGGGTGCCGGTGGCCACAGTGACCTTCCGCCGCTTCGCCAGGTGCTGGGCCGCCGGGGCGCCCTTGTCGCAGCGGGCCGCCTTCCGGTCGGGGGCGAGTTCGGCCGGGTCGGTCCAGCTGTCGGCGCCGCAGCCCGCGACGGGCCGGACGGTGCGCGGTGCGGCGGCGCCGTCGCCGCCGGACTCCGGCCCGGCGCAGCCTGCCGCGCCGAGCAGGGATGCCGTGACGAGCACGGCGGTGCGGATGAAAAGGGTGTGGGTACGCACAGTGCCTCCGTACGAGGAGCGTGGAGAGAGCCGTTCGGGACCGGCCGTCGAGGAGTGTGGGGAGCCCTTCAGGACCGACCGCGGCCACGGTCGCGCGGGGCCCATGGCGTGAGCAGCCGTCCCGCGATCCGCACCACTTCGGAGAAGACGACACCGAGGACCGCCACACACGCGATGCCGACGAACATCACGTCGTTCTGGAACAGCGCCCGGGAGTCGAAGATCAGATGGCCCAGACCGTCGGCCGCGGCGATCTGTTCGGAGGCGACGATGACGAGCACCGCCACTCCCGCCGCGATCCGTGCCCCGACCAGGACCGCGGGCAGCGAGGCGGGAAGCAGCACATGGCGGAACATCTGCCAGGGCGAGGCGCCGAAGACCTGACCGGCGTCACGGTGGCCGACCGGGACGGCGAGCACGGCCGCCATGGTGGAGATCCAGACGAAGAAGAAGACGGTCGCGGCCACCAGGGCGATCTGCGGTCCCTCACCGAGGCCGAACATATTGAGGAAGACCGGCAGCAGGGCCAGTTTCGGCACGACGTACAGGGCGTCGAGCAACGGCTCCAGTGCCGCCCGTACGAGGGAGAGCGAGCCCATCAGCAGGCCGAGGGCGTACCCCGCGACGGTGCCGATCGCATAGCCGCCCAGGACCCGCTTGAGCGTGGCCCACACGTCCGGCCACAGTTCACCGGCGCCCGCCCGGTCCAGGCCGTCCGCCAGGATGGTGGAGGGGGCGGGGTAGACCCGGGCGTCGATCCAGGACTGTGCGGCGGCCAGTTGCCAGAGCAGCACGAGGAGTAGCGGTACGGCGACGGCGAGCGCGATCTCCAGGGTGCGGCGCCTGCGGTGGGTGCGTACCGGGTGCAGTTCCTGCAGGCCCGGTCTGCGGATCAGGACGCCGTCGTCGGACTTCGTGGCGTTCACGGTGACGCTCATGCCAGGACCGCCTCCCTGCGTACCTCGCCGCGCAGGAGCTCCCACAACTCGCTCTTGAGCGCGGTGAACTCGGGTGCCGACCGGACCTCGCCGGTGCGCGGCCGGCCGAACGGCGGGCGGCGCTCGGCGATGATCCGCCCCGGTCTGGCGGACATCACCAGCACCCTGTCCCCGAGCACGATCGCCTCTTCGAGGCTGTGGGTGATGAAGAGGGTGGTGGTGCGGGTGGTCTGGGTGAGGTCGAGCAGCTCGTCCTGGAGGATGGTGCGCAGCTGGGCGTCGAGCGCCGCGAACGGCTCGTCCATCAGCAGGATCTCGGGTTCCACGGCCAGGGCGCGGGCGATCGCGACCCGTTGCCGCATCCCACCGGAAAGGGTGGCCGGATAAGCCCCGGCGAAGTCGGAGAGACCCATCCGGGCCAGCCAGTCGCGCGCCCTGGCATCAGCCTCCTTGCGCGGTACGCGTTGGATGTCGAGGCCGAACCGGACATTGGCGAGCACGGTCTTCCAGTCGTAGATGCCGTAGTCCTGGAAGATCATCGCCGCCGGGCGGGGCGAGGCCGTACGGATGGCCAGCTCGCCGGAGCTGGGGCGGAGCAGTCCGGCGGCGATCCTGAGCAGCGTGGACTTGCCGCAGCCGGACGGGCCGACGATGCAGGTGAACTCGCCCGGTGCGACGGAGAGACCGAGCGGGCCGAGAGCGGGCAGGGCCTTGGCGCCGCGCCCGAACGAGCGGGTGAGCGCGTCGGCGCGGAGTTTGGGACTGGCGGTTGCGGTTGCGGGTGGGGTCGGGTGCGGAACTCCCACGGGTCTCTCCTCGCGCGTATCGAGGTGCGGATCCGCCGCGGGGCGGAGGTGATCGCCGCAGACGATATGACTACCCGTCAGATTCGGGAAGGGGGTGCGCACGTGCCGGTGGCGGGGGGCGTCGTTCCCGAGGGGATTTACGCGGAAGGCCCCGGTGCGAATGACGCTCCTTGGGTTCTAGGGATCCTCGCAACCCCCACAGATCGCGGGTGTTGCGAGGACCGTTAGAACCCAAGCTCGCACCGGGGCCTTCTGTCGCTCGTCCGGCTCAGCCGGTCGCCGCGCAGTTGGGGCAGACGCCTCGGTAGGTGACCTCGACGCCGGATACCGTGAAACCGAAGCGCTCGTCGCTCGGCAGGTCCGCCATCGGGTCGCCGGCCGGGTGTACGTCGCGGATCGTGCCGCAGCTCGCGCAGACGAGGTGGTGATGGGGGCGGTGGGCGTTCGGGTCGTACCGCTTGGCGCGGCGGTCCGTGGAGACCTCGATGACCTCGCCGAGCGACACCATTTCGCCCAGCGTGTTGTACACGGTGGCGCGGGAGATCTCGGGCAGCTTGGCCACGGCCCGCGCGTGGACCTCGTCGGCCGTCAGGTGCACATGGTCCCCGTCGAGGACCTCGGCCACGACGCGCCGCTGCGCGGTCATGCGCCAGCCGCGTCCGCGGAGTCGTTCCAACAGGTCACTCATAGAAACAAGCCTAACAGTGAAGGGACCAGGTCCCGAACGAGTGTGACTTTGGATGTTCACTTGACTTGGACTAAGTCCATTGTAGGATCGGCAATGGCATACGCCAAGGGACAGGCTGTGCAGTTCGAGACGAATGTGCAGGAATGACGCAGGAGGCGCACGTGACGCAGGGACCGCTCACCACGGAGGCCGGCGCGCCGGTCGCCGACAACCAGAACAGCCAGACCGCGGGCGTCGGCGGTCCCGTCCTGGTGCAGGACCAGTCGTTGCTGGAGAAACTGGCTCACTTCAACCGTGAGCGCATTCCGGAGCGCATCGTGCACGCCCGCGGCGCCGGCGCGTACGGCACGTTCACGCTGACCCGCGACGTCTCGCAGTGGACGCGCGCCAAGTTCCTCTCCGAAGTCGGCAAGCAGACCGAGACCTTCCTGCGCTTCTCGACCGTCGCGGGCAACCTCGGCTCGGCCGACGCGGTGCGCGACCCCCGCGGTTTCGCGCTGAAGTTCTACACCGAAGAGGGCAACTACGACCTCGTCGGCAACAACACCCCGGTGTTCTTCATCAAGGACGCCATCAAGTTCCCGGACTTCATCCACACCCAGAAGCGCGACCCGTACACCGGCTCGCAGGAGGCGGACAACGTCTGGGACTTCTGGGGTCTGTCGCCCGAGTCCACCCACCAGGTGACCTGGCTCTTCGGCGACCGTGGCATCCCGGCCACGCTGCGCCACATGAACGGGTACGGCTCGCACACGTTCCAGTGGAACAACGAGGCCGGCGAGGTCTTCTGGGTCAAGTACCACTTCAAGACCGACCAGGGCATCAAGAACCTCACCCAGGCCGAGGCCAACAAGCTCGCCGGTGAGGACCCGGACAGCCACCAGCGCGACCTGCGCGAGGCGATCGAGCGCGGCGACTTCCCGTCCTGGACGGTGCAGGTCCAGATCATGCCGGCGGCCGAGGCGGCCACGTACCGCTTCAACCCGTTCGACCTCACCAAGGTGTGGCCGCACGCGGACTACCCGCCGATCGAGATCGGGAAGCTGGAGCTCAACCGGAACCCGGAGAACATCTTCGCGGAGACCGAGCAGTCGATCTTCAGCCCCGCGCACTTCGTGCCGGGCATCGGTCCGTCCCCCGACAAGATGCTCCAGGGCCGTCTCTTCGCGTACGGCGACGCCCACCGCTACCGCGTCGGCATCAACGCCGACCACCTGCCGGTGAACCGTCCGCACGCCACGGAGGCGCGTACCAACAGCCGGGACGGCTACCTGTACGACGGCCGCCACAAGGGCGCGAAGAACTACGAGCCGAACAGCTTCGGCGGTCCGGCCCAGACCGACCGTCCGCTGTGGGAGCCCACCACGGTCACCGGTGAGGTCGCCACGCACGCGGCCCCGACCCACGCCGAGGACAACGACTTCGTGCAGGCCGGAAACCTCTACCGGCTCTACTCCGAGGACGAGAAGGCCCGGCTGATCGAGAACCTCGCCGGGTTCATCGCCAAGGTCTCGCGCGACGACATCGCCGAGCGCGCGATCAACAACTTCCGCCAGGCGGACGGCGACTTCGGCAAGCGTCTGGAGGCCGCGGTCCAGGCCCTTCGCGGCTGATCCGGGCGGTTGCCGTCGACGGTGGGCCGGTCTCCTCTTCGGGGGAGACCGGCCCACCGGTCGTTCACGCCGGGGTCAGCCGATGAGTTCCGCGTGGTGGTGGCGCCTGATGGGCGCCCAGCAGCGCAGGATGTCGCGGACGGAGACGATGCCCACGGGCCCGTGGCCGTCCAGCACGATCAGGTGGCGGAACCCTCCGTGTGTCATGGCCTCCGCGGCCTCTTCCAGGGTCCAGGTGGGCGAGGCGAAGACCACATCGGTGGTGGTGTGGGTGGCGGCGGTCTCGACGTCCGGATCCTGTCCGGAGCCGACCGCGTTGAGGATGTCGCGTTCGGTGAGGATGCCGAGCCCGCTGTTGTCCTGGTCGAGGACGACCGCGGCCCCGACACGGCGGACCGACATCAGCCGGGCGGCCTGGCGGAGCGTATGGGCGGGCCCGATGGTGAGGACCAGTGTGCTCATGGCGTCACGGACGAGCATGAAGGGAGCCACCTCCTTGGTGAACGGCCACGTGAGCCGATTCACAAATTCACAAGCGGGGGGACTCTCAGAGTTGCACCGATGTGCGGGCGGAACAAGAGGCGTGAAGCGCACCGAGGGGCGTGCGACAGCGCGCGACGCCCCTCGGGAACACGGTCCGGTGATGCGATCCGGTGCGATCCGGGCCGGTGGTGTCGGTTCGGAAGCGCCGGCTCAGTAGCGCTGGTTCAGATAGCCGAGCAGCTCGTGGTGGAGCAGTCCGTTCGATGCCGCCGCGTTGCCGCCGCCCGGACCGGAGACCCCGTCCAGACTGGTGAACCTCCCGCCCGCCTCCTGGACGATGATCGCGTTGGCGGCCATGTCCCAGAGCGAGAGCTCGGGCTCCGCGCAGATGTCCACCGAACCCTCGGCGACCATCATGTACGGCCAGAAGTCCCCGTACCCGCGCGTGCGCCAGCAGGCCCGGGTCAGGTCCAGGAATCCGTCGAGGCGGCCCTGCTCCTCCCAGCCGCTCAGCGAGGCGTATGCGAACGAGGAGTCCGCGATCCGCTCCACCTTCGACACCTGGATCCGGGTCGCGGAGGTCAGGCTGCGGCCGGTGTAAGCCCCGGCGCCCTTGGCCGCCCACCAGCGCCGGTTCAGCGCGGGGGCCGACACCACGCCGACCACCGGCTGGAAGCCGTCCTCGCCCGCCTCCATCAGTGAGATCAGCGTCGCCCAGACGGGCACGCCGCGCACGTAGTTCTTGGTGCCGTCGATCGGGTCGACGACCCAGCGCCGCGGGCCGGTGCCCTCGATCCCGAATTCCTCGCCCAGGATCGCGTCGCGCGGGCGGGCCCGATGCAGGTGGCCGCGGATCAGTTCCTCGGCGGCCTTGTCGGCCTCGCTCACCGGCGTCATGTCCGGCTTGGTCTCGACCTTGAGGTCGAGGGCCTTGAACCGGTCCATCGTCGCCGCGTCGGCGGCGTCCGCCAGTACATGGGCAAGGCGCAGATCATCGTGGTAATCGGGCATGCGGTCACAGTATCGACCGAAGGTGAACGGGGCCATACGTCGCCGGAGCCGCGCCGACCGTCGACAGCCACGCGGACCATTGACAGTCCCGGGGAGCGAGCCGACGCTGGTCGCGGAGCCCTCGGCGCGGGAGGCGACGATGCCCACAGCGCGGGAAGTACTGCTGGACGCCGCCCTCTCGGCGCTGGCGACCCTGCCCTGGACGTCGGTGCGCATGGTCGACGTGGCAGCCGCCGCGGGCGTCTCCCGGCAGACCCTCCACAACGAGTTCGGCGGCAAGGACGGCCTGGCCCGCGCCCTGGTGCGGGACGCCGCCGACGGCTATCTGGCCGGGGTCGAGCAGGCGCTGCGATCGGCCGGCGGCACGGCGGACGGACTGGCCGCCACCGCTGCCTGGACCGTCCGGGCCGTACGCGCGAACGTGCTGGTCAAGGCCATGCTCACCGGCTGCTGGAGCGAGCGGTTACCCCGCCCCGGACCCCCGCCGGCCGGGTACGCGTCCCCGCTGGCCGGCCCGCGCGGTACCGATCCCGGACCACCGGCCCCCGCCGAACTGCTCCGCCGGGCCGGTGAACGCGCGGTAGCCGCCCTCGAGCGGGAACGGCCACCGCGAGACCGGGAAGAACTGGCCGCGACCTGCGAGATCGTGCTGCGGCTCGCCCTGAGCTACGCACTGGTGCCCGCCCCGCCAGGGGCCGGGGGAGAACCGGCACCGCTGGTGCGCCACGTGGTGGCGCGGGCGCCGGACGCGGTCAGTGGGACGAGCCCGAGAGCTGGAGACCGATCACCCCGATGATCACCAGGGAGATCGAGACCAGCTTGAGCGTGGAGACCACGTCGTCGAGGAAGACCATGCCGTAGATCGCGGTCCCCGCCGCGCCGATGCCGGTCCACACCGCGTAGGCGGGGCCCACGTCGAGCTTCTTCAGCGACATCGTCAGCAGACCGAAGCTGCCGAGGGCGAAGACACAGAACGCGATGGTCGGCCAGAGCCGGGTGAAGCCGTGCGAGAGTTTCAGACAGACGGCGAAGCCGGTCTCCAGAAGTCCTGCGACCACGACCAGCAGCCACGCCATCGTCAGTGCCCTCCCGCGTCGGTGACCGCCTTGCCACACTGAATGTGATTATGCACTTACCGGTGACGGCCGATCGCAAACGTGACCCGGTCAGTCGCCCTCGCGCCGTTCCCGGGTGGACAGCAGCCGGTGCAGCGAGTCCAGCCGGGCCGGATCGGCATGGCCGTCCGCGACCCAAGCGGCCAGCGCGCATTCCGGTTCACGGCTGTCGTGGGTGCAGCCGCGCGGGCACTCCTCGGTGCCGGGCTCCAGGTCCGGGAACGCGTGGATCACCCGGGACGGGTCGATGTGGTTGAGCCCGAAGGAGCGCACGCCGGGGGTGTCGATCACCCACCCCCGGTAGTCGGGCAGCGGCAGCGCCAGCGCCGAGGTGGTGGTGTGCCGGCCGCGCCCGGTGACCGCGTTGACCACACCCGTCGTACGCCGCCGGTCCTTCGGCACCAGCGCGTTGACCAGTGTGGTCTTGCCGACGCCGGAGTGCCCGACGAAGGCGGTGACCCGGTCGTTCAGCTGCTCACGGACCCGGTCGGCCGCGTCGCCGTTCTCCAGCTCCTCGCGGCTGGTCACGATGAACGGGACGCCCAGCGGCGTGTACGCCTCCAGCAGCTTGTCCGGGGAGGCCAGATCGGACTTGGTGAGGACCAGCAGCGGCGAGAGTCCGCCGTCGTACGCGGCGACCAGGCAGCGGTCGATCATCCGCGGCCGGGGTTCCGGATCGGCCAGGGCGGTGACGATCGCCAGCTGGTCGGCGTTGGCGACGACCACCCGCTCGTACGGATCGTCGTCGTCCGCGGTCCGGCGCAGCACCGAGCGGCGCTCACCGATGCGGACGATGCGGGCGAGGGTGTCCTTGTCGCCGGAGAGATCGCCGACGATGGAGACGGTGTCGCCCACCACGGCGGCCTTCCGGCCCAGCTCACGGGCCTTCATCGCCATGACCGTACGGCCGTCGACGAGACAGGTGAGGCGGCCCCGGTCGACGGTGAGGACCATGCCCTCCTCGGCGTCCTCGTGCTTCGGGCGGATGTGAGTACGGGGCCGGTTGCCCTTGCGGTTGGGGCGGACCCGGATGTCGTCCTCGTCGGGGTTCTTGCCGTAGCGGCGCATGTCTCAGGCCCCGAGCATTCCGGTCCACATCTGCGGGAAGTCCGGCAGGGTCTTGGCGGTCGTCGCCACGTTCTCGATCTCCATTCCGGGGACGGCAAGGCCGATGATCGACCCCGCGGTCGCCATCCGGTGGTCGTCGTAGGTATGGAAAGTACCTCCGCGCAGCGGGCGGGGCCGGATGTGGAGGCCGTCGGCGGTCTCGGTGACATCGCCGCCCAGCTCGTTGATCTCCTTGGTGAGCGCGGCCAGCCGGTCCGTCTCGTGCAGCCGCAGATGGGCGACGCCGCTCAGGGTGGAGGGCGAGTCGGCCAGGGCCGCGACCGCCGCGATGCCCGGGGTGAGCTCGCCGACCTCGCCGAGGTCGACGTCGATGCCGTGGATCCGGCCCGAACCGGTGAAGGTGAGACCGTGCTCGGTCAGCTCGCAGCTGCCGCCCATCGTGGTGAAGATCTCCCGCAGCGCGTCGCCCGGCTGGGTGGTGTGCTCGGGCCAGTCGGGGATCGTGACCCGGCCGCCGGTGACCAGCGCGGCCGCGAGGAACGGCTGGGCGTTGGAGAGGTCGGGCTCGATGGTCAGATCACGGCCGAGCAGGGCGGAGGGGGAGACCCGCCAGACGTTCGGCTCGCCGCCCGTCTCCGGCTCGTCGACCTGCGCGCCGACCGCCCGCAGCATGTCGACGGTCATCCGGATGTGCGGCATGGAGGGGAGCCGGGCGCCGGTGTGACGAACCTCCACCCCCTGGTTGAAGCGCGGCGCGGACAGCAGCAGCGCCGAGACGAACTGGGAGGACGAGGAGGCGTCGATCGCCACCGGACCGCCGTCCAGCGCACCGCTGCCGTGCACGGTCATCGGGAGCGAGCCGCGCCCCTCGTCGTCGATCCGGGCGCCGAGCACCCGCAGCGCGTCGATCACGCCGGTCAGCGGGCGCTCGTACGAACGCGGGTCCCCGTCGAAGCGGACCGGGCCGTCGGCGAGAGTGGCGACCGGAGGCAGGAAGCGCATGACCGTACCGGCGTTGCCGACGTCGACCGTGGTCGGGCCGTGCAGCCGGGCCGGGATGACCCGCCAGGCCTCGCCCGAGCCCTCCGGGCCCACGCCCTCCTCGATGCCCACGCCCATCGACCGCAGCGCCTCGGCCATCAGCAGGGTGTCGCGGGAACGCAGCGGACGGCGCAGCCAGCCGGGCTCGGCGGCGAGGGCGGCGAGGACCAGCGCGCGGTTGGTGACCGACTTCGATCCGGGCACGGTGACGGTCGCGTCGACCGCCCCGGTCGCATGCGGGGCGGGCCAGAGAGCGGGGTGCACGGAGCTTTCGGTCATGGATCTCACTTTAGACCGACCGGCAATCGGGGGGTGGCGCCGCGGGGCTGGGCACACGCATCTGCGGCGTTGTCGTCAATCGACAACGCTCCTTCCCCAAGCTCTCAGCTGCGTTCGAGCAGGGGAGGCCCCATCTGCCTCAGTCCTCCGCCCTGCAGCTGCACGCACCCAGCCCCGCTCCTTCTCCCACAGCCCGATTGCCGGTCTCAACGGCCTCCGACCCCGACAGCCTCCGCCGAGGCCCTCTCATGCCCCGCATGCCTCACATGCCGAGCAGCCAGCGCCCGCCGCCGATCAGTGAGCAGAGCGACACCGCGTGGAAGAGGAAGAGCCAGAGCGCGGCCGGCACGTCCGTCAGCCGTGACAGCTGGTCCGCGTCCGAGTCCGGCGCACCGCCATGACGCCGCTTGGACTGGAGCTCGAATGCGGGGCGCACGCCGCCGAGCAGCAGGAACCAGACCACGGTGTACGCGAACAGCGACTGCCAGGTGGGTGAGGCCAGCCAGGACACCAGCAGGAAGGCCGAGCCGGTGAGGATCACCGTCAGCGCCCCGTACACATTGCGGATCATCACCAGCATCACCGCGAGCAGCGCGGTGGCCACCCACAGCAGCAGGGTGATCCTGCCGTCGACCAGCAGCCACGCGCCGCCCAGGCCCAGCAGCGGCGCGGCGGTGTAGCCGGCGGCCGCGGTGAGGATCATGCCGATCCCGGTCGGCTTGCCGCGGCTGACGGTCAGGCCGCTGGTGTCCGAGTGCAGCCGGATGCCGGACAGCTGCCGGCCGGTGAGCAGCGCGATCAGCCCGTGGCCGCCCTCGTGCGCGATCGTGATCGCGTTGCGGGTCAGCCGCCATATCGGGTTCGGTACGACGGCGATCAGTGCGAGCGTGCCGGTGACCACCACCAGCCACTGCTCGGGGGCGGGCTGGGTGCCGAACACGCGGTCCCACAGATTGCCCAGTTCGGTGCTGTCCATGGTGCGGGCGGCTCCTTGCGGTATCGGCTTGCGGTATCGGCGTCCTGCCGGTGTGACGGTCGTGGCAGTCTGGCACTCATGTGCGGACGGTATTCAGCGAGTCGGCGGCCCGAGGACCTGACCGGACTCTTCCAGGTCGAGAAGTGGGAGCCGGCCGAGGCCCTGGCGCCCGATTGGAACGTGGCGCCCACCAAGGAGGTCTACGCCGTACTGGAGCGTCCTCTCAAAGACGCAGACGACCAGCGTCCGGTTCGCCAGATGCGCGCGCTGAAATGGGGGCTCGTGCCCTCCTGGGCGAAGTCCCCGGAGGGCGCCGCGCGGATGATCAACGCCCGTGCGGAGACCGTCCACGAGAAGCCGTCCTTCCGCCGCCCCTTCGTCTCCCGGCGCTGCATCCTGCCCGCCGACGGCTACTACGAGTGGGTCACCGGCGCGGACGAACGGCAGCTGGAGGAGAAGGGGAAGAAGAAGCGCCCGCGCAAGCAGCCGTACTTCGTGACCCCCGCCGACGGATCCGTCTTCGCGATGGCCGGGCTGTACGAGTTCTGGCGAGACCGGACGCTGCCCGACGACCACCCGACGGCCTGGTGGGTGACGTGCACGGTGATCACGACCGAGGCGGAGACCACCCCGCTCGCCGTCGCCCCCGCGGACGGCCCGGCCACGCTCGCCGACATCCACCCCCGGATGCCGCTGATGCTGACCCCGGACCGCTGGGACGACTGGCTCGACCCCTCGCGCACCGACGTCGAGGAGCTGAAGGCGCTGCTCGCACCGCCGCCGGGCGGGCTGATGCGGGCCTATCCGGTGGCCACGGCCGTCAGCAACGTCCGCAACAACGGGCCCGAACTGCTGGAAGAACTGGCCGCGCCGGAAGTGGGCACCCTCTTCTGAGCTCCCGGCGGGGAGGATGGGGCACGTGAGCACTGCAGACACCGGCCACCGGGCCGAAACGGTCGACACCGATGCCGGACCGGCCAGGATCACCTGGTTCCCCGCGACGGGCACCACGAAGACGGGGAGTGCCCGCCCGGTGCTGGCCCTCGGCCATGGCGCGGGCGGCGGCATCGAGGCCCGCGACCTCCAGGCCCTGGCCGCCGCGCTGCCCGCCCACGGGGTGACCGTGGCCCTGGTGGAGCAGCCGTGGCGGGTCGCCGGGAAGCGGCTGGCGCCCGCCCCGAAGACCCTGGACTCCGGGTGGCGGGGGCTGTGGCCCGCGCTGGCCGCGCCCGGACTGCCCGTCGTCGCGGGCGGGCGGAGCGCCGGGGCCCGGGTGGCCTGCCGGACCGCCGCGGAGCTCGGCGCCCACGCCGTCCTCGCGCTCAGCTTCCCGCTGCACCCCCCGGGCAAGCCGGAGAAGTCCCGCGCGGACGAGCTGCTCGGCTCCGGCGTGCCCACGCTCGTCGTGCAGGGCGGCCACGACCCGTTCGGGCGGCCCGCCGAATTCCCTCCGGGGGAGTACGGGCTCGCCGAAGTGCCGTACGCCGACCACGGGTTCTCCGTACCGAAGAAGGCCGGCCTCGGCCAGGACGAGGCGATGGGGATCCTGACCGCCGCCGTGACCGACTGGCTGTCGGCCCCCGTGTGACGTACGCCCCGGGAATGTTGGAGGAGGGGCCACTGTTGTCGGTGACATCGGTACATCAACGTCGTACGTGGAGAGGGAGTCCGTCGCATGGGTTCGACCATCTGCCCGCGCCGCTCGAACGCCGCTGACCTGGAGTGGACGGTGCTGCACGCGGCCAGGACCACTCCCGAGCGGGCACCGGGCGGATCGGAACGTCAGCCCGTATCGAAGCAAGGTCGACTATTCTCCGATTCGAGCGGGTCCGGTTTCGGCTCCGCCACAGCGTTGGAGGAGGTGGGTCCGGTCACTGGGACCGACACAGGGACCGACGACGGCCGTGCACAGGAGACGTCCGCCGAGCGCAACGCGCGCTTCGAGCGGGACGCGCTCGGTTTCCTCGACCAGATGTACTCGGCCGCGCTGCGCATGACGCGCAATCCCGCGGACGCCGAGGACCTGGTCCAGGAGACGTATGCCAAGGCGTACGGCTCCTTCCACCAGTTCCGTGAGGGCACCAACCTCAAGGCGTGGATGTACCGCATTCTCACCAATACGTTCATCAACTCGTACCGCAAGAAGCAGCGCGAACCCCAGCGCAGCGCAGCCGAGGAGATCGAGGACTGGCAGCTGGCGCGCGCCGAGTCGCACATGTCGACCGGGCTGCGGTCCGCCGAGTCGCAGGCGCTCGACCACCTGCCCGACTCCGACGTGAAGTCCGCTCTGCAGGCGATCCCCGAAGAGTTCCGCATCGCCGTGTATCTCGCCGATGTCGAGGGCTTTGCCTACAAGGAGATCGCGGACATCATGGGGACTCCCATCGGTACGGTGATGTCCCGACTGCACCGGGGCCGCCGCCAGCTGCGCGGCATGCTGGAGGACTACGCCCGGGAGCGCGGGCTCGTCCCGGCCGGCGCCGGAGAGTCGGACGATCGGAAAGGCTCGGGCTCATGAGCTGCGGAGAGCCGCACGAGACGGACTGCTCGGAAGTCCTCGATCATCTCTACGAGTTCCTCGACCACGAGATGCCCGACAGCGACTGCACCAAGTTCGAGGTGCACTTCGAGGAGTGCTCCCCGTGCCTGGAGAAGTACGGCCTGGAACAGGCCGTCAAGAAGCTGGTGAAGCGTTGCTGCGGCCAGGACGACGTGCCCAGTGATCTGCGGTCCAAGGTGATGGGCCGGATCGATCTGATCCGCTCGGGGCAGGCCGTGCCCGAGCAGGACGTGACGGCGGCCGAGAGCGGACAGCCGACAGCCGCCAAGGAGTGACACCCGGCGGCTGGTGCGTACCGGCCGCCGCCACCGAATCACCCGAATGTGCTAATCGGGCTCATTGACGCTCGACCGGTTCCACAACTCGCTAGCCTGGCGCCTCCATTGACCATGTTGGGGGGCGGGCCGAGCGGGTGAGAGCCACACGCGGGGCGGCGCGCGCGCACATCGCGGCGGTCGTGCTGGGGGCCCTGTGCTGTGTGCTTCCCGCGCTGCGGAGCGGCGCCGGGACCCCGTGGGTCACCGTCACACTGCTCACCGGCCTCTATCTGGCCTGTGAACTCCCCGGGCGCTGCCCCTTCTTCGGCAGCTCCGTGCCGATCCGCGCCGGATCGTTCTTTCCGCTGCTGCTGGCCGCCGCCTTCCTGCTGCCGCCCGCTGCCGCCGCCCTCGTCGCCGTGCCCGGATCGCTCGTCGGCCGGGTCGAGCAGCCGCCGTTCACCGCACGGCGCGTCTGGCGGGCCGCGCAGCTCGCCGTCACGGTCTGGGCGGCCTCGTCCGTCCACGGACTCTTCGGCGGCACCGCCACGCTCGGCGGCACCGGTACCGGACCCGGCCGGCTCCCCGACCTGCCCTACGCGATCCTGCCCGCCTGCGCCGCCGCCCTGGCCTTCAGCCTCGTACTGACGTCACTGGAAGGCTCCATCCTGGCCGTGGCCGAGCGGCTGCCCCTGCGGCGGGCCTGGAGCGGGCTGCTGCCGCGCTCGCTGGGACCGCATCTGGTGCACGGACTCGCCGGGCTGATGATGGCGGTCCTGTGGCGCGGTCCGTACGGTCCGCTGTCCGCGCTGATCGTCCTGCTGCCGATGTACATCTCCTGCTGGGTCTTCGCGCAGTATCACCGCGAGCACGCCGCCCACCGCGCCACCATCAGGGCGCTGGTGCAGGCCGTCGACATCAAGGACACCTACACCCGGGGCCACAGCGAACGGGTCGGGCGGGCCTCCGTCCTCATCGCCCGCGAACTGGGCATGGACCCCGGCCGTCTGGAGGTCGTCCGGTTCGCCGGCATCCTGCACGACGTCGGCAAGCTCGGCGTTCCCACCCGGGTGCTCCGCAAGGACGGTCCGCTCACGCCGGAGGAACGACAGGTGATCGAACTGCACCCGGAGTACGGGCACGAGATCGTCCGCGGCATCGGCTTCCTCGGCGAGGCGCGGGCCGCGATCCTGCACCACCACGAACGGCTCGACGGCAGCGGCTACCCGTACGGGCTCAGCGGGCGCGAGATCCCGGAGTTCGCCCGGGTCGTCGCGGTGGCGGACGCCTTCGACGCGATGACCTCGACGCGGTCCTACCGGCGGGGCAGGCCCGTGCCGGCCGCCCTGGAGGAGCTGAAGCGGTGTGCGGGCACCCAGTTCGACCCGCGGATGGTCAGGGCGCTGGCGCGCGGGCTCGAACGGGAAGGCTGGTCGGCGGTGACGATGGCGGGGACGGCAAACGGGCCCGGGGTCCCCGGGCCGCGGGCCGAGAGCGCGGAGGCCGTCCCGGGCCACCGCGGGTCGTCCGGCGGGCTCGATCGCGTACCGCCGCCGCAGCCCCCGGCGGACGGGCTCGGTGCGGTGCCCGGACCGCAGTCGCCAGCGGACCGCCGCCGGTGACCTGGGACAGGGCCGGGACCCGGCTGCCCGCCGTTGTCCTCACCGTCCGCACCGCCGCGGCCCTGCTCGCTGTCGCCGGGCTCGGCCACACCCTCTGGAACCGCGTCCACGAGCCCGGCCACGCCCTCGCCTTCGGGGTGCTCATCGCCGTCGGCGAACTGGCCCGCTGGGGCGCGCTGCCCGGCGAGCGCGAGCCCGCGCCGCTCGGCGCCGCCGGAGCCCTCGCGTACGCCCTGCTGGGCCGCAGCGGCGGCGGACCGACCGAGCACGGCGTCCTCCAGGTGGTCGCCGTGCTCGTCGCGGCGCACCTCGTGGCCTGTGTGCCCCATGTGGCCCGGGGCACCGGCCCCGCACCCGACCGGGTGGCCCGCCGCGTCCTGACCGTCACGTTCGCCGCCGTGTGCTTCCAGCCGCTGTACAACACCGGGCGCACCGAGGGCTGGTCCGGCGAGGGCCCGTACTACGTGCTCGTCCTGCTCCTGATCCTCGTCCTGACCGCCCTGTGCGACGCCGTGCTCGCGGCCCTGCTGCTGCGCGCGCGCACCCGCCACCCCTACCCGCCGCTGCTCCGGGACGAGCTGCGCGGCCTTCTCGGCATCGGCTCGGCGGTCTGCGCGACCGGGGTCGTGATGGCGCTCGGGGTGGCCGTCGCCGGGCTGTGGGCGCTGCCCGTCCTGTGCGTACCGCTGCTGCTGACCCATGTCTCGTTCCGGCGGTTCGTCGCCGTGCGCATCACCTACCGGCAGACCATCGCCTCGCTCGCCAGGTCCACCGAGATCGCCGGGTACACCCCGCACGGGCATGCCCGCCGGGTCGCCGTGCTCTGCCGGGCCGTCGGCCGGGAGCTGGGGCTCTCCGGGAGCCGGCTGACCGTGCTGGAGCACGCCGCCCTGATGCACGACATCGGCCAGCTCTCGCTGGTCGACCCGGTCCCGGACGGGGCGACGGCCGCCCTGCCCGCCGCCGATCAGCGCCGTATCGCGCTGCTCGGCGGGGCCGTGGTCCGCCAGACCGGGGTGGACCCCGAGGTCGCCGTCGTCGTGGAACGGCAGGCCGACCCCTACCGCGAGCAGCCGTTGTCCGCCAGGATCGTCAGGGCCGTCAACGCATACGACGACCTGTGCGGGGAAAGTCTCATCGGGCCGCTGGGCGCGCTGGAACAACTCAGGCTCGGGACCGCCCACGACTATCAGCCCGAAGTCGTGGAATCACTGGCCAGGGTCCTGGCCCGGGGCGTTCCGGCCCCGGTCCTGCCCGGGTAACCCATGGGTAATGAGCGGGCGTCCTGCCCGGCATGGTTGGATGCGAAGAAGAGCGGAAAACGAGGGTGTCCAGTCGGGACAGGCGGGAATCGTGAGGATCTTCGGGAAGGTACGGCATCGGCCCTCCGCCTCTTGGCGGCAGGCCACGGACCGCGCGTTCACGCTGATCGGCGACGGCCGGTACGAGGACGCGGGCGCGCTGCTGACACGTGCGGCGGACCTGGAACCCTGGCTCTCGGAGTCGTGGTTCAACCTGGCGCTGCTGCACAAGTTCCGGCATGACTGGGAACAGGCGAGAGCCGCCGGCCTGCGGGCCGTCGCGCTGCTCGACAAGGAATCCGGCGCTCCCGACTGGTGGAACGTCGGGATCGCCGCCACCGCGCTGCAGGACTGGCCGCTGGCCCGCCGGGCCTGGCAGGCGTACGGCCTGAAGGTGCCGGGCGCCGGCCAGCACACTTCGGCGGCCAACAGCGAGCCGGTCGGCATGGAGCTGGGCAGCGCGGCGGTACGGCTGTCGCCGGAGGGCGAGGCCGAGGTCGTCTGGGGCCGCAGGCTCGATCCGGCCCGGATGGAGGTGCTCTCCATTCCGCTGCCGTCGTCCGGCCGCCGCTGGGGCGAGGTCGTCCTGCACGACGGGGTGCCGCACGGCGAGCGGGTCACCGCGGCCGGGCCCTCCTACCCGGTCTTCGACGAGATCGAGCTGTGGGCGCCGTCCCCCGTACCGACCTGGGTGGTGCTGCTCGAAGCGGCCACCGAGGCGGACCGGGACGCGCTGGAGCAGCTGGCGTCCGACGCCGGGTTCGCCGCCGAGGACTGGTCGTCCTCCGTACGGCTGCTCTGCCGGGCCTGCTCGGAGAGCCGGATGGAGAGCGACGAGGGCGACGGCGAGCACCTCGACCCGCACGACCACAGCGAGCCGGGCCATCCGGGCCCGCTGGGCCACCGCACCGCCGGTGAGCTGTGGGTGCCCGAGCGGGAGTGCGGGATAGCGGCACCGGCCGGGCTGGTGCGCGGTCTGCTGGACGGCTGGGTGGCGGACAGCCCGGACAGCCGCGAGTGGCGGGATCTCGAAGAAGTCTGCTGACCGGTGCCCGTAGGCTGTACGGGCACCGGGTCGCGGTGCTCGGGTGCCCAGCCCCAAAACCGTCGGTCGGCCTGGTTTCAGGCAGGGCCGGACTTCGGGCCAGGGCCGGGTTTCAGGTTTGAGGAAGGCGTACGGCGGACATGGCGCAGCAGGAGACGGACGAGCAGATCAGCGTCGACGACGAGGGTTTCGTCGTTGACACCGAGGACTGTGAGGCGCGCGAGGCGGCACATCGCGAGCGCGGCACCTCCCGTCCGATCACGGTCGTGGGCAACCCGGTGCTCCACAAGGAGTGCAAGGACGTCACCGAGTTCGACGACGAGCTGGGCCGGCTGATCGACGACATGTTCGCGAGCCAGCGGACGGCGGAGGGCGTCGGCCTGGCAGCCAACCAGATCGGTGTCGACCTCAAGGTCTTCGTCTACGACTGCCCGGACGACGACGGTGTGCGGCACGTGGGCGCCATCTGCAACCCGGTGCTGGAAGAGCTCGCGCCCGAGGACCGGATCCTGGACGACTCCAACGAGGGCTGCCTCTCCGTCCCGACGGCGTACGCCTCGCTGGCCCGCCCGGACTACGCGGTGGTCCGCGGACAGGACGCCAAGGGCAACCCGGTCAAGGTCCGGGGCAGCGGCTACTTCGCCCGCTGCCTCCAGCACGAGACGGACCACCTGTACGGCTACCTGTACATCGACCGGCTCTCGAAGCGGGACCGCAAGGACGCGCTGCGGCAGATGGCGGAGAACACGCCGCGCTACGAGGTCGTGCCGAACGACTGAGCGCGTCCCCGGTCGTCACTGCTGGGCCCGGCACCTCGCACGCATCGCGAGGTGCCGGGCCCAGCGGCTTCCGCACCGGATTCCGCAGCAGGACGCGCGTCAACTGTCATTCGTACCTGGGCAGTTGACGCGCGTCGACTCGTCCGACAGGCTCTCTCACCACACTTCCGTCACAGCGGGGAGCCCCACATGCTCAGACGTACCGCACGACTCCTGCTCGGACTTGTCATGGCCATGGCTTTCACTTTGGGTGGTGCCGTGGTGACCGCCGGCACCGCACAGGCCGACGGCTGCTACACCTGGACCCGCACGATGTCCCCCGGCGCCACCGGCAACGACGTCGTCCAGCTCCAGATCCGGGTGGCCGGCTACCCCGGCTACAACTCCGTACTCGCCGTCGACGGCTCCTACGGACCGGCCACCACCGCCGCCGTCAAGCGCTTCCAGGCCGCCTACGGCCTCGCCGCCGACGGCATCGCGGGCCCGGCCACCCAGGCCAAGATCTACGAGCTCCAGGACAACGACTGCACCCCGGCGCACTTCACGTATGCCGAGCTCAACCACTGCAACAGCACCTGGGCCGGTGGTGCCGTCGCTGCGGGAACCGCCAAGGCCAACGCGCTGAGCACCATGTGGAAGCTGGAAGCGCTGCGGCACGCGCTCGGTGACCGCCCCATCACCGTCAACAGCGGCTTCCGCTCCACGTCCTGCAACAGCGCGGTCGGCGGGGCCTCGAACAGCCGTCATCTGTACGGTGACGCGGCCGACCTGGGCGGGATCGCCTTCTGCACCCTGGCCCAGCAGGCCCGCAACCACGGGTTCAACGGGATCCTCGGCCCGGGTTACCCGGACCACAACGACCACGTCCACGTGAACCAGGGCCCCAGCCACTTCTGGTCCGCGCCCAACTGCGGCATCTGACGCGCGCGTGGGGCCCGCCGGCACCGGCGGGCCCCACCTTGCGCGGGACGGTCAGGCGGTCTCGGCCGTCAGCCGCGTACCGCCCGTCGTCTGGACCGCGGCGCCGTCCGCGGCCTGCCGGGTCAGGGAGAGCTGCGAGATGGCGTTGCGCAGGGTCAGTGCCCCGGCCCCGGGGTCCAGTTGCCAGCGCTGGGTGCGCGCCGTCACCGAACAGACACCGAGCGACAGCTCGGCCCCGACCTCCAGCGGAGCGCCCAGGTACTTCTTGCCCCGCACCGCGTCCAGGCACTGGTCCGTCCCGGCCGAGCGCACCGTGTAGTACCCGTCGGCGGTCGCCGTCAGCGTCCAGGAGGCCGCGCCGCCGCGGACCAGGGACACATCCGAGTCCGCCCCGGGGACCAGGACCTCGTCCCCGGCGGTCAGCCGGTAGGTGCCGTCGGCCAGCGGGGTGCGGTCGGTGTTCGACCAGCCCGGCGCGTGGCCGATCCGCCTGGCCAGCTCCTCGAAACCGTCGTACGTCCCGCTGGGCTGCGGGCCGCCTCAGGTGGCCTGCCGCCAGGAAGCGCAGCGGCATGAAGGTCTTCTCCTCCACCTCGTTCTCGGTCTCGGCCGCGGCGCTGTCCGGCCACAGGCTGATCTTGGCCCCGGTGACGTTCGCCGCCGTCGCGGGCAGGGTCTCGCCCTCGAAGCGCAGCGGGGTCCAGTCGCTCTCGTAGAGCTTGCGGGTCTGCGCGAAACGGCGCGCGTCGGCGGTCGTACGGCTGTCGCGCACCCCGTCCAGCACGATGCGGGCCCGGTCGGCCAGCGTGAACTCGCCCTCCCTGGGCTGCCATTGCCGCAGCGAGGGCAGCACTTCGGGCGGGGGCGCGGCCGAGGCGGCGTCCCCGGCCGAGGCGCTCTGCCAGGGCAGCAGCGCGGCGGCGAGCGCGGCCACCACGGCCCCGATGGTCCTTCGTCTTGTCATCCGCATGTCCATGCCGATGACCCTCTTGGCTCGGCCGGGTCGCGGTCCATGGACAGGTGTGGCGAAGAATTGGACGATCGACCCGACGTCAGACCTGTGACGGATGACGTGTAGGTCAGGCCGCGCCGGCCATCGAGGTCGGGCCACGGAAGGTGCGGCGGTACGCATTGGGTGTGGTGTCCAACGAGCGTACGAACTGGTGGCGCAGCGCGGCGGCGGTCCCGAAACCGGTGCGCCCGGCGATCGTGTCCACCGTTTCGTCGGACGTCTCCAGTAGGTGCTGTGCCAGCAGCACCCGCTGGCGCAGCAGCCAGCGGTACGGAGTGGTGCCCGTCTCCTGCTGGAAGCGGCGGGCGAAGGTGCGCGGCGACATGTGGGCCTGGGCGGCGAGCTGCTCGACGGTCATCTCCTGGTCGAGGTGGCGCTCCATCCAGACCAGCGTCTCGCCGACGGTGTCGCAGGAGGTGCGGGGCAGCGGCCGCTCGATGTACTGCGCCTGGCCGCCGTCCCGGTGCGGCGGCACCACCATGCGGCGGGCGAGCGCGTTGGCGGCGTCGGGACCGTACGCCTGCCGGACCAGATGCAGACAGGCGTCGATTCCGGCCGCCGTGCCCGCCGAGGTGATGACCTGGCCCTCGTCCACGTACAGCACATCGGGCTGGACGACGGCCCGGGGGAAGCGGCGGGCCAGCGCCGCCGCGTGGCGCCAGTGGGTGGTGCAGCGGCGTCCGTCCAGCAGTCCGGCCGCGCCGAGCACGTACGCGCCGGAGCAGACGCTCATCACCCTGGCCCCCCGGTCCACGGCCCGGCGCAGCGCGTCGAGGACCTCCTCGGGGTACTCCCGGTCCCGGAAGTTGCTCCCGGCCGGCACGGCGATGAGGTCGGCCTCGTCCAGACGGTCGAGGCCGTGCGGAGTACTGATGGTGAAGCCGGCGTGGGTCCGCAGCACCGGGCCCTCGGCGGAGACCACGGCGAAGTCGTGGACCGGCAGGCCCTGATCGCTGCGGTCGAGCCCGAAGACCTCGCACAGCACGCCGAGTTCGAAGGGGTGGACCTCGTCGAGCAGCAGAACCGCGACATTTTTCAGCATGACGCCAGTGTGGCAGTAATTCGAGGTTCCATGACAGTCCTGCCACTGCCGCAATGTGCCCGCGCGGACGAGAGTAGAGCCATGAACACATTCCAGAACGTCCTGGGCATAGCCGCACTTATCGCTCTCGTCCTGCTGCCCGCCCTCGCCGGGCTCGCCCGCGAGCGCCGCATCGACCGCGAACTGCGCGCCGCGGAACGGGCCCGGAGCGACGGACCCCCGCAAACGGCGGGCGCCGCGCGACCCGTCATGGCCGCGCGGCGCCCCCACCTCAGAAGCTGGGCCAGGGTCTAGGGCCCGAAGAGGATCTAGAAGTCGTCGTCGAAGGCGACCGAGCCCTCCACCGCCACCTGGTACGCGGACGGCCGGCGCTCGAAGAAGTTCGTCAGCTCCTGCACGCCCTGGAGCTCCATGAACGAGAACGGGTTCTCGGAGCCGTACACCGCCGGGAAGCCCAGCCGGGTGAGCCGCTGGTCGGCGACGCACTCCAGGTACTGCCGCATTGACTCGGTGTTCATGCCCGGCAGCCCGTCACCACACAGATCGCGGCCGAACTGGAGCTCCGCGGCCACCGCCTCCTTCAGCATGTCGGTGACCTGCTGCTGGAGCTCGTCGTCGAAGAGGTCCGGCTCCTCCTTGCGGACGGTGTCCACGACCTCGAACGCGAAGTTCATGTGCATCGTCTCGTCACGGAACACCCAGTTGGTGCCCGTGGCGAGACCGTGCAGCAGGCCCCGCGAGCGGAACCAGTAGACGTACGCGAACGCGCCGTAGAAGAACAGCCCCTCGATGCACGCCGCGAAGCAGATCAGGTTCAGCAGGAAACGGCGGCGGTCGGCCTTCGTCTCCAGGCGCTCGATCTTCTCGACCGAATCCATCCACTTGAAGCAGAACTGCGCCTTCTCGCGGATCGACGGGATCTCCTCGACCGCGTCGAACGCCGCCGCGCGGTCGTCCGGGTCGGGCAGATAGGTGTCCAGCAGCGTCAGATAGAACTGGACGTGCACGGCCTCCTCGAAGAGCTGCCGCGACAGATACAGCCGCGCCTCGGGGGAGTTGATGTGCTTGTACAGCGTCAGCACGAGGTTGTTGGAGACGATCGAGTCGCCCGTCGCGAAGAACGCGACCAGTCGGCCGATCATGTGCTGCTCGCCGGGGGACAGCTTGGCGAGGTCGGCGACGTCGGAGTGAAGGTCGACCTCCTCCACCGTCCAGGTGTTCTTGATCGCGTCCCGGTAGCGCTCGTAGAAGTCCGGGTAGCGCATCGGCCGCAGGGTCAGCTCGAAGCCGGGGTCCAGCAGGTTCTTCTCGGAGTTGGTGGAGCTCATTACTGGCAGGCCTCGCAGGACTCGGGGTTTTCGAGGGAGCAGGCGATCGCGTCCGCGTCGGGCGCCGAGGCCTGCTGTACGGGAATGGGAGCGGCGGCCGCCTGGCCGGAGGCGGCACGGGCGATCCGGGTCGCCGGGCGCGAACGCAGGTAGTACGTCGTCTTCAGCCCCTGCTTCCAGGCGTACGCGTACATCGAGGAGAGCTTGCCGATCGTCGGCGTCTCCAGGAACAGGTTCAGCGACTGGCTCTGGTCCAGGAACGGCGTACGGGCCGCCGCCATGTCGATCAGGCCGCGCTGCGGGATCTCCCACGCGGTGCGGTACAGCGCCCGCACCTCCTCGGGGATCCAGGCGAAGCCCTGCACCGAGCCACTGGCCTCGCGCAGCGCCTCACGGGTGCGCGCGTCCCACACCCCGAGCTTCTTCAGCTCGTCCACCAGGTACGCGTTGACCTGGAGGAACTCGCCGCTGAGCGTCTCGCGCTTGAAGAGGTTGGAGACCTGCGGCTCGATGCACTCGTAGACGCCCGCGATCGAGGCGATCGTCGCTGTCGGTGCGATGGCGAGCAGCAGCGAGTTGCGCATCCCGCTCTTCGCGACCCGGGCGCGCAGCGCCTCCCACCGCTCGGGCCAGTTCAGCTCGGTGTCGTAGTGGTCGGGGTGCAGCACACCGCGCGCCGCCCGCGTCTGCGACCAGGCCGGCAGCGGGCCCGAGCGCTCCGCGAGCTCGCAGGACGACTCGTACGCGGCGAGCATGATCCGCTCGGAGATCTTCGTGGAGAGCGCGCGGGCCTCGGGGGAGTCGAAGGGCAGCCGCAGCTTGAAGAAGACATCCTGGAGACCCATGGCGCCCAGACCCACCGGGCGCCACTTGGCGTTGGAGCGGCCGGCCTGCTCGGTCGGGTAGAAGTTGATGTCGACGACCCGGTCCAGGAAGGTCACGGCGGTGCGGACGGTGGCATCCAGCCGCTCCCAGTCGATGCCGCCGTCGGCGACGAACGCGCCGAGGTTGACCGAGCCCAGGTTGCAGACCGCCGTCTCGCCGTCGTCGGTGACTTCGAGGATCTCGGTGCACAGGTTCGACGAGTGGACGACGGTGCCCGGCTCGGCGGTCTGGTTCGCGGTCCGGTTGGAGGCGTCCTTGAACGTCATCCAGCCCTGGCCGGTCTGGGCGAGGGTGCGCATCATCCGGCCGTACAGCTCACGGGCGGGGATCGTCTTGCGGGCCAGGCCCTGGGCCTCGGCGGCCCGGTAAGCGGCGTCGAACCCGTCGCCCCACAGGTCGACGAGACCGGGCACGTCGGCGGGCGAGAACAGCGACCAGTCGCCGTCCGCGTCGACCCGGCGCATGAACTCGTCCGGGATCCAGTGCGCCAGGTTGAGGTTGTGCGTACGCCGCTGGTCCTCACCGGTGTTGTCGCGCAGCTCCAGGAACTCCTCGATGTCCGCGTGCCAGGTCTCCAGGTAGACGGCGGCGGCGCCCTT
Organism: Streptomyces sp. NPDC102437; assembly: GCF_044765565.1. Lineage (NCBI taxonomy): Bacteria > Bacillati > Actinomycetota > Actinomycetes > Kitasatosporales > Streptomycetaceae > Streptomyces > Streptomyces sp. NPDC102437. Next base: position 178,140 of record NZ_JBIWKI010000010.1, read on the forward strand.
GCGGCGGCCCCCCTGGTTGACCGCGGCGACGGAGGCGTCGAGCGTCTTCAGGAACGGCACGATGCCGTTGGAGTGCCCGTTGGTGCCCCGGATCAGCGAACCGCGGGAACGGATGCGGGAGTACGACAGACCGATGCCGCCCGCGTGCTTCGAGAGCCGGGCCACCTGGTGGTAGCGGTCGTAGATCGAGTCGAGCTCGTCCAGCGGGGAGTCCAGCAGGTAGCAGGAGGACATCTGCGGGTGCCGGGTACCGGAGTTGAAGAGCGTGGGGGAGGAGGGCAGGTAGTCGAGCCGGCTCATCAGCCCGTACAGCGCCGCCACTTCGTCCACGGCGCGCTGCGAATCGTCCTCGGCCAGTCCGGCCGCGACCCGCAGCATGAAGTGCTGGGGCGTCTCGACGACCTGGCGGGTGTGCGGGTGGCGCAGCAGATAGCGGCTGTGCAGGGTCCGCAGCCCGAAGTAGCCGAAGCGGTCGTCCGCGCCGTCGGCCAGCGAACGCTCCACCAGCGCGTCGAGGGCGGCCGCGTGCCGGGCGACGAACTCGGCGGTCCGGTCCGCGATCAGGCCCTCGCGGTGGCCGACCGCGACCGAGGCGGAGAAGGAGACCGCGCCCTGGCCGGCCGCCTCGTCCGCGATGGCGAGGGTCAGCAGCCGGGCGGCGAGCCGGGAGTAGGCGGGGTCCTCGGAGATCAGCCCCGCGGCGGCCTCGGTGGCCAGCGACCGAAGCTCGGCCTCGTCGGCGCGGGCGCTGCGGCCGCGCAGCGCGGCGGCGGCGACCCGGCCGGGGTCGGTGTCGGGCAGATCGGCGGTCAGTTCGGTCAGGGTCCGCAGCAGTGCGGTTCCCGGTCCGTCCTGTGCGGCGGCCTCGGACTCGGCTGCTGCGGACGCGGCGACTGCCGGATCGGCTGGCGCGATGGTCACGTGGTGCTCTCCCTCGCTCGGCTCGGGGCCGGCGGGGATCGGGGCAGCCCTGCGGGCGCGCAGACCCGGAGCAGGGCAGCACTTCGCACGGCGTCCACCGGCCCAACCGCGAGGCCCGGACGTCTGGGCATCCGGTTCGGTCGAGCCGGATGCGCTGCCGGCAGGTCATCGGACTGACTCGGGGGTGCACAAAAGCGCACTGAATACACCGTTGCGGGACAGTTCCGGATTCACACCGGATTCCCCTGCGGCGACAGCGAGGACGAGCATACATGTGGGGGCTGCCCGAAGAGGCAGCCCCCACATGTTGTGTCGGTCGGCAAATACCGGGACCACAGGACGCGTTCTGCGGCCCTTTCGGGCAGACGGCGGACGGGCCAGTCGCACCCCTTCGGGAAAGGGGCTCGACGGGCCGTTGGCAGGCCATGGGCCGCGGTTGTCAGTGGCCGCTCGGAGCGCCCGCCGTGGCCGGCGGGAGTTCCACCTCGACGCCCGGGTCGCCCGCGTCGGCGGTGTAGTCGGCCGGGGACGTCTCGTCGGTTCCGGCGGGTGCCTTCACGGCGTTCAGGACGAAGGTGAGCACCACCGTCACCACCACGTTCAGCACGAACGCGGTGAGGCCGATGTAGCCGATCTCGCCGATTCCGGGGATCTCCTTGGACGAGCCGCCGAAGTGCTTCTGCGTCGGCGAGGCGACCCCGTACGCGGCCACCGTCCCGTACACCATGCCGACCGCCCAGCCGGCGAGCAGCGCCCAGCGGTGGAACCAGCGGGTGAACAGGCCGCCGACCAGGGCCGGCATCGTCTGGAGGATCCAGATGCCGCCGAGCAGCTGGAAGTTGATCGCGACCGTCTTGTCCATGGTGAGGACGAAGGCGAGTGCGCCGACCTTGACCAGCAGCGAAACCAGCTTGGAAACCTTGGTCTCCTGCTCCGGGGTCGCGCCCGGCTTCAGGAAGTCCTTGTAGATGTTGCGGGTGAACAGGTTGGCCGCGGCGATCGACATGATCGCGGCGGGTACCAGCGCGCCGATGCCGATGGCGGCGAACGCGACGCCCGCGAACCAGTCCGGGAACATGTTCTCGAACAGCTGCGGGATGGCCAGCTGCCCGTTGTCCACCTTGATCCCGGCGGCGATGGCCATGAAGCCGAGCAGCGCCAGCAGGCCCAGCATCAGCGAGTACAACGGCAGGATCGTGGTGTTGCGCCGGATCACGTTGCGGCTGCGGCTGGAGAGCGTCGCCGTGATCGAGTGCGGATACATGAACAGCGCCAGCGCCGAGCCCAGTGCCAGGGTGGCGTAACCCCAGTGGCCCGCCTCGCCCGGCGCGAGTCCGGCCACCGGTTTGCCGGCCGCTGCGTTCTTCTGCGAGAACGCCTCGCCCGCCTTGGCGAAGATGTCGTCGAAGCCGCCGAGCTTGATCGGGATGTAGATGATCGCCACCGCGATGACCAGGTAGATCAGCCCGTCCTTGACGAAGGCGATCAGCGCGGGTGCCCTCAGCCCGGACGAGTAGGTGTACGCGGCGAGCACCGCGAACGCGATCAGCAGCGGCAGGTCCTTGATGAACCAGTGGGTGTTCTCGCCGCCGCCGACGCCCATCACGTCCAGCACCGCCTGGATGCCGACCAGTTGGAGCGCGATGTACGGCATCGTGGCGAGGATGCCGGTGACGGCGACCGCCAGCGACAGGCCCTTCGAACCGAACCGCCCGCGGACGAAGTCCGAGGTGGTGACGTACCCGTGCTTGTGCGAGACCGACCACAGCCGCGGCAGGAAGGTGAAGATCAGCGGGTACACGAGGATCGTGTACGGCACGGCGAAGAAGCCCGCCGCGCCCGCGGTGTAGATCAGCGCGGGCACGGCGACGAAGGTGTACGCCGTGTACAGGTCGCCGCCGAGCAGGAACCAGGTGACCCAGGTGCCGAAGGAGCGCCCGCCCAGGCCCCATTCGTCGAGGCTGGCCTCGTTCTCGGCCTTGCGCCACCGCGCCGCCAGGAAGCCCATGACCGTGACGGCCACGAAGAAGAAGATGAAGACGCCGAGCGCGACGCCGTTCACGCCGTCCTTCATGCCGACGCACCCCCCTTGCGGGCGCGCTGGTCACGCTGCCACAGCTTGTACGCGATCATCGTGAGCGCGGTGGAGATCAGCACCCAGAGCATCTGGTACCAGTAGAAGAACGGAATGCCGATGAAGGTGGGGTCCACCTTCGCGTACGAACTCACCCAGAGCATCGCCACGAACGGCGCGACGAGACAGAGGGCGATGACCACCCGCACCGGTGTGACGGTGGGTGGTTTTCCTTCTGGTCCTGCTGGCATGTGGCGACTCCGTCCCCTCGCTGAGCACCTTGTAATGCGCAGGAAATCTAGGGGAGGCTTCCGGTCACCGTCACCCCCCGTCCGCATTGCGGTCCGGCAACGGTCGGCCGAGTGGGTATTCATGCTCGAAATACGGCCAAACGTTCGACAGTTGGTCCGGGCCAAAGTGCGCGAGAGGCCCCCGCGGAGTGATGCGTTCCACGGGGGCCGGTCGATGGTGCGGAGTCAGTCCGTGGGCCGCTTCAGGCGCGCCACGAACTTGTACCGGTCGCCGCGGTAGACCGAGCGCACCCACTCCACCGGTTCGCCCTGTCCGTCGAGTGAGTGCCGGGAGAGCATCAGCATCGGCAGGCCCACGTCCGTACCGAGCAGCCCGGCCTCGCGCGGGGTGGCCAGCGAGGTCTCGATGGTCTCCTCGGCCTCGGCCAGCCGTACGTCGTACACCTCCGCCAGCGCGGTGTAGAGGGAGGTGTACTTCACCAGCGAACGGCGCAGCGCCGGGAAGCGTTTGGCCGAAAGGTGGGTGGTCTCGATCGCCATGGGCTCGCCGCTGGCGAGCCGCAGCCGCTCGATCCGCAGCACCCGGCCGCCCGCGCTGATGTCGAGCAGCCCCGCCAGGGTGTCGTCGGCCGTCACGTAGCCGATGTCCAGCAGCTGGGAGGTCGGCTCCAGGCCCTGGGCGCGCATGTCCTCGGTGTACGAGGTGAGTTGCAGGGCCTGCGAGACCTTCGGCTTGGCCACGAAGGTGCCCTTGCCCTGGATACGCTCCAGCCGGCCCTCGACGACCAGTTCCTGCAGCGCCTGGCGCACGGTGGTGCGTGAGGTGTCGAACTCGGCGGCCAGGGTCCGCTCCGGCGGCACGGGGGTGCCCGGCGGCATGGTGTCCGTCATGTCGAGCAGATGTCGCTTCAGCCGGTAGTACTTCGGGACGCGCGCCGTCCGTGTGGCCGCGCCCGTCTCGTTCTCCGTACTGCCCCCGTCGGCACCCATGGTCCGCCCTCCCGGCGCTTGCGTTGCTGCCGTCACCGGCTCCTCCGTCTGTCGCGGCTCACATGGTGGCACGGTCCGGTCACGGCTGGTCGCCCTCCCTTAGGTGTCGGTCCTATAACGGACGCGAGTGCACTTCTTATACACCCCTTGACACCCTTAAAGGTCTAGGCCAAGCTCCCCGTGCTGGTCTAAACCATTAAAGACCAGGTCCAGCCCCAGCAGTACTCGTCGAATGTCTTCGCGGTGGGCGGGGTTGCAGTATCCCTGAGGAGGGTTTGGCGTGAAGCGCAAGCTCATCGCGGCGATCGGCGTCGCGGGCATGATGATCGGCCTTGCGGCGTGCGGGTCCGACGACGGCGGCGACAGCGGCAAGAAGGCCGGTCCGGACGCGTACAAGGGCCAGACCCTGAAGGTGTGGACGATGTCCGGCTCGAACCCGGACGGGTGGACCAAGAAGGTCACCGAGGAGTTCGAGAAGAAGACGAAGGCCAAGCTGAAGATCGAGGTCCAGGACTGGAACGGCATCCAGCAGAAGGTCACCACCGCCCTCTCCGAGTCCAACCCGCCGGACGTCCTGGAGATCGGCAACACCCAGACCCCGGCGTACGCCAAGACCGGCGGTCTCGCCGAGCTCGGTGACCTGAAGAAGGAGATCGGCTCCGCCTGGGCCGACGGCGTCAACCAGCCCTCCGTCTTCGACGGCAAGCAGTACGCCCTGCCGTGGTACGTGGGCAACCGCGTCGTCATGTACAACAAGAAGGTCTTCAAGGACGCCGGCATCACCGAGACGCCGAAGACCCGCGCCGACCTCTTCAAGGCCTTCGAGGCCATCGAGAAGAAGGGCGACGCCGAGCCGATCTACCTGCCCGGCCAGAACTGGTACTTCTTCGACGGCCTGCTCGTCGGCAAGGACGTCTCGCCGGTCAAGAAGGAAGGCGACAAGTACGTCTCCAACCTGGCCGACCCGAAGGTCGCCGAGGCCATGGACGTCTACAAGCAGTACCAGGCCTTCTCCAAGGCCCCCAAGGACAAGGACGAGGCCACCCCGCAGCAGGCCGAGGTCTTCGCCAAGGGTAAGACCGGCGCCATAATCGCGATGGGCTACGAGGCCGGCACGGCCATCAAGGCCAACCCGAAGATCAAGGACGACATCGGCTTCTTCACCATCCCCGGTGAGACGGCCGACAAGCCCGAGGGCGTCTTCCTCGGCGGCTCGAACCTCGCCGTGGCCGCGGGCAGCAAGAACCAGGACCTGGCCAAGGAGTTCCTGAAGATCGCGCTCTCCGAGCAGAACGACGGTGAGCTGATCAAGGAGGCCGGCTGGTCCCCGAAGAACGACGCCATGCAGAAGTACACCGTCGGCCAGCCCGCCGCCGAGGCCGCCGGTCCGGCCGCCGCCAAGTCCGGTGGCACCACGCCGCTGATCCCGGAGTGGGCGCCGGTCGAGAACCCGCCGAACCCGATCAAGACCTACATGACGCTGGTCCTGCAGGGCAAGTCGCCCGCCGAGGCCGCCAAGCAGGTCGAGGGCGAGCTCAACAAGCGCCTCGGCCAGCAGCAGTAGTCGCAGTAGCGCGTCCCGCGCCGGGGCGGCGGGTCCCGACCCGCCGCCCCGGCTGTACGCACCGTTCCGTGTAGGGCTTTGTTGGAAGAGATGGCGAGCATGGCAGTGCAGACCGAACCCTCGGATGTGGCCAGGACGGCCGCAGTCCGCGGGCAGGACGGGGAACCACCCGTCGGGCAGCACGGGGGCAGCAAGCGGAAGCCGGGCATCGGCGCAGCGCCGTACCTGCTGATGATTCCCGCACTCGCGGTGACGGCGGTCTTCCTCGGGTACCCCCTGGTGAAGAACGCCATGCTGTCGTTCCAGAACCTCAATATGGGACAGCTGATCCAGCATGTCACCGAGTGGAACGGCTTCAAGAACTACCAGGAGATCCTCACCGGAGAGGACTTCTGGAAAGTCACGCTCCGCACGATCGTCTTCACCGGCGTCAATGTCGTCCTGATCATGGTCCTCGGCACCCTGGTCGGACTGCTGCTCGCCCGGCTCGGCAAGAAGATGCGGCTCACCCTGATGGCCGGCCTGGTGCTCGCCTGGGCGATGCCGATCGTGGCCGCGTCCACCGTGTTCCAGTGGCTGTTCGCCTCGCGCTTCGGCGTGGTCAACTACGTGCTGGACCAGCTCGGCTGGCACTCGATGGCCGACTACAACTGGACCGGATCGCAGTTCTCCACCTACTTCGTGGTCACCCTGATGATCGTCTGGCAGTCCATCCCGTTCGTGGCGATCAACCTGTACGCGGCGACCACGACCATCGCCAAGGAACTGTACGAGGCCGCCTCGCTCGACGGCGCCGGCGTCTGGAAGAGCTTCACCTCGGTGACGTTCCCGTTCCTGCGGCCCTTCCTCTACGCCACGACCTTCCTCGAAGTCATCTGGGTCTTCAAGGCGTTCCCGCAGATCTTCACCATCAGCGAGGGCGGCCCCAACCGCCTCACCGAGACCCTGCCGATCTACGCCTTCGTCGAGGGCGTCGGCAACCAGCACTACGGCATGGGCGCGGCGATCTCGTTGCTGACCATCCTGATCATGCTGGGGCTCACCTCCTACTACCTCCGCATCGTTCTCAAGCAAGAGGAGGACGAGCTGTGAAGCGCTCACTGTTCGGCCGCATCTGGCCCAACGCGACGGCGGTCATCCTCTTCGCCGGTCTGGTCTTCCCCGTCTACTGGATGTTCAGCACGGCGTTCAAACCGACCGGCGACATCATCACCGAGACGCCCGTCTGGTTCCCGACCGACGTCACGTTCGAGCACTTCAAGACGGCGTACCACGCGCCGGACTTCCTGACCCTGGTCGGGAACTCGCTCACCGTCACCCTGCTCGCCGTGGTCTTCTCGCTGATCATCGCGCTCTTCGCGTCGTTCGCGCTGGCCCGGATGCGGTTCAAGGGCCGCAAAGGCATGATCCTGGTCTTCATGATTGCGCAGATGGCACCGTGGGAAGTCATGATCATCGCGATCTACATGCTGGTCCGCGACGCGGACATGCTCAACAGCCTGGTCCCGCTGACCCTCTTCTACATGGTGATGGTCCTCCCCTTCACGATCCTGACGCTGCGCGGTTACGTTGCCGCCGTGCCCAGGGAGCTGGAGGAGTCCGCCATGGTCGACGGCTGCACCCGCCCGCAGGCGTTCGTCAAGGTGATCCTGCCGCTGCTCGCCCCCGGCCTGATGGCCACCTCGCTCTTCGGCTTCATCACCGCGTGGAACGAATTCCCGCTGGTCCTCATCCTCAACAAGGACCCCGAGGCCAAGACGCTGCCGCTCTGGCTCTCCCAGTTCCAGAGCCAGTTCGGCGACGACTGGGGCGCCACCATGGCGGCGGCCTCGATCTTCGCCATCCCGATCCTCATCCTGTTCGTCTTCCTGCAGCGCAAGGCCGTCAGCGGCCTCACCGACGGTGCCGTGAAGGGATAACGCCGCCATGACCACCCTGATATCCACCACGGACACCGTCACCCGCGACGCGCTCGCCGTCCTGCAGCCCGGCTTCACCGGCACCACCGCCCCGGACTGGGTGCTGCGCCGGGTCGACGAAGGGCTCGCCTCCGTCGCCCTGTTCGGCCGCAACATCCGGACGCCCGAGCAGGTGACCGCGCTCACCGCCCAGCTCAGGGCCGTCCGCGACGACCTGCTCGTCGCCATCGACGAGGAGGGCGGTGACGTCACCCGCCTCGAGGTGCGCACCGGCTCCTCGTTCCCCGGCAACCTCGGCCTCGGCCACGTCGACGACCTCGCCCTGACCCGCGCGGTCGCCCAGGAACTCGGCCGCCGGCTCGCCGAATGCGGCGTCAACCTCAACTGGGCGCCCTCCGCGGACGTCAACTCCAACCCGGGCAACCCGATCATCGGCGTACGTTCCTTCGGTGCCGACACCGGACTCGTGGCCCGGCACACCGCCGCGTACATCGAGGGCCTCCAGGCCGCCGGGGTCGCCGCCTGCACCAAGCACTTCCCGGGGCACGGCGACACCGCGATCGACTCGCACCACGCGATGCCGCGCATCGACGTGGACCTGGAGACCCTGCACGCCCGTGAGCTGGTGCCCTTCCGGGCCGCCATCGCGGCGGGCACCAAGTGCGTGATGAGCGCGCACATCCTGCTGCCCGCGCTCGACCCGGACCGCCCCGCCACGGTGAGCCCGCAGATCCTCACCGGCCTGCTGCGCCAGGAGCTGGGCTACGACGGCCTGATCGTCACCGACGCCGTGGAGATGCAGGCCATCGCCGCGACCTACGGCATCGAGCGGGGCTCCGTCCTGGCGATCGCCGCCGGGGCCGACGCGCTGTGCGTCGGCGGCGGCCTGGAGGACGACGGCACGGTGCTGAGGCTGCGCGACGCGCTGGTCCGGGCGGTGCGCAGCGGTGAACTGCCCGAGGAGCGGCTCGCGGACGCGGCCGCACGGGTACGCGCCCTCGCGTCCTGGACGCAGGGGGCCAAGGGGACGGGTTCGGGGCCGGGCGGGGCAGCGCAGGAGGGGACCGCGCCCGCCACCGGAATCGGCTCCGACATCGGCCTGGTCGCCGCCCGCCGGGCGGTGCTGGTGACCGGATCCGCCGCCCCGCTCACCGAGCCCGCGTACGTCGCCGCCTTCACCTCCGCCTCGAACATCGCCGTCGGCGACGAGACTCCGTGGGGCGTCGCCGCGGAGCTGGGCCGGCTGCTGCCGGGCACGGAGACCGACACGTACAGCAGCGAGACCGAGGCGCCCGCCGCCGCGGTGCTGCGGGCGGCGGGGGAGCGGCGCATCGTCGTGGTGGTCCGCGACGTCCACCGCCACGCCTGGATGGGCGAGGCGCTCGACGCCCTGGTGGCCGAGCGCCCCGACACGGCCGTCGTCGAGATGGGCGTACCGCAGGCGGCTCCCAGGGGCGCCCTGCACATCGCCACCCATGGCGCGGCCCGGGTCTGCGGCCTCGCGGCTGCGGAGATCGTCGTCAGCGGCACGGACGGCCGACGGCCTGAGCGCGGGGCGTGATGCGGGGCCGGGGGCCGCATCACGCCTGGCCCGATCCTGAAAGGGCTGTTCCGTAATCCCTGGCGGGCATGCGGCTGCGAGAGGGCCGGGGTACCCGGCGTGGGTGCCCCGGCCCTCTTCTGTGCGTCCGGGAGCCTTACAGCCCCTGCCACGGCGGCTTGGCCGCGTACGTGGCGCGGAAGTAGTCCGCCAGCTTCAGCTTCGACGCGGCGGCCTCGTCGACCACCACCGTCGCGTGCGGGTGCAGCTGGAGCGCCGAGGCGGGCACGACCGCGGCGACCGGTCCCTCCACCGTCTGCGCCACGGCGTCCGCCTTGCCCTCGCCGGTGGCGAGCAGGATCGGATGGCGGGACTCCAGGATGGTGCCGATGCCCTGGGTGATCACGTGGTGCGGCACCTGCGAGATGTCGTTGTCGAAGAAGCGCGCGTTGTCGACCCGGGTCTGCTCGGTGAGCGTCTTGATCCGGGTGCGGGAGGCGAGCGAGGAGCACGGCTCGTTGAAGCCGATGTGCCCGTCCGTGCCGATGCCGAGGAGCTGGAGGTCCACGCCGCCGGCCTCGGCGAGCGCCTTGTCGTACGCCAGGCAGGCCGCGTGGACGTCCTCGGCACTGCCGTCGGGGCCCATGAAGGACGCCTCGGACAGGCCGAGCGGTTCGACGACCTCGCGCAGCACCACCGAGCGGTAGGACTCGGGGTGGCCCGCGGGCAGCCCGACGTACTCGTCGAGCTGGCAGATGCGGGCGCGCGAGGCGTCGACGGCACCGGAGCGGACCTTGGCCGCCAGCGCCTGGTAGATGGGCAGCGGGGTCGAGCCGGTGGCAACGCCGAGAAGTGCGTCGGGCTTGCGGCTCAGCAGGGCGCCGATGGCCTCCGCGATGAGTTCGCCGCCTGCCTTGGCGTTCGGGACGATGACAACTTCCACGCGGGGCCTGCCTATCTGAAGAGTGAAGTCAGGTGGTATAGACCAATCGTCTTCCAATCTAGCAGACCTGGGCGACCCGAGCGCGGCGGACGTACCGTCCCGGCCGCGGTCCACCGACGGCCGTCCGGGATCGCCTGAGGAGGCCGAGGAGATCCTGGCGCGCGGGGACGAGGCCGGGGCCCTGGCGTCGCGCTGTCGGGCCGCCGGGACCGGTTGAACGCGGGGAGTGTGCCGAAGGGCCGGCTGAACGCAGAAAATGGCCCCGGAAACACCCGCGGGCCACGGCGCCGGGACGGGACCCTCAGCCCGTCCGGCACCGCAGCCCGGAGCAAGGCCGGCCATCACGGCCGGACCGGTCGGCCGGCGGTGTGCGGTGCCCCCGGCCGGGGAGAGGTACCGGCGCGGTCAGGGCAGAGAGCGCGGTACCTCGATCCGCCCTCCTGTGCGGGGAGAGCGGAAGCTCTGTCTTCAGCATTGTGGACTAGACCATTCGCCCGTGTCCATCCATCGGAGCGCCGAAATTTTCCGCACTCCTTACCTTCTTCTTTTTACCTTCTTCCTTGCACGTACCGTCCGGATGTCCGGTTCGGAACCATTGCCCGTCCGCGGGTACGCTCGCACACGTGCCCTCCATGAACGACCTCGTCCGCCAGCACACAGCCCTCAGTGACACCGACCTGGAGTGGCTGCATCTGCTGGTCTCGGAGTGGCAGCTGCTCTCCGACCTGTCCTTCGCCGACCTGGTGCTCTGGGTTCCCACTCGCGACGGCACCCGCTATGTGTCGGTGGCGCAGATGCGCCCCAATACGGGCCCCACCTCCTACCAGGACGACATGGTCGGACACCTGGTTCCGCGCGGCCGCCGCCCGTTGCTGGACGCGGCGCTGGACGAGGGCCGGATCGTGCGCGAGGGTGACCCGGAGTGGCGCGAGGAGGTGCCGGTACGGGTCGAGTCGATCCCCGTGCGCAGGGAGCAGCGGGTCCTCGGCGTGATCGCCCGCAACACCAACCTGCTCACCGTCCGCACCCCGTCCAGGCTGGAGCTCACCTACCTCCAGTCGGCCTCCGACCTGGCCCAGATGATCGCCGCGGGGTCCTTCCCCTTCCCGGGGCAGCAGGTCGACATGGACGCTTCGCCGCGCGTGGGCGACGGCCTGATCAGGCTCGACGCCGACGGGGTCGTCCAGTACGCCAGCCCCAACGGCCTCTCCGCGTACCACCGCCTCGGCCTCGCCTCCGATCTGGTCGGCCAGCACCTGGGCGGCATCACCGCCGAACTCGCCCCCTCCCGGGGTCCGGTGGACGAGGCCCTGGTCAAACTGGCCAGCGGCTACGCGCCCCGGGAGTTCGAGGTCGAGTGCGCGGGCGGCGTGATCCAGCTCCGGGCTATCCCGCTCAAGCCCAAGGGTGTCCGCATCGGCTCCCTGGTCCTGCTCCGAGACGTCACCGAACTCCGTCGCCGCGAACGCGAGTTGATCACCAAGGACGCCACCATCCGGGAGATCCACCACCGGGTGAAGAACAACCTCCAGACCGTCGCAGCCCTGTTGCGGCTCCAGGCCCGGCGGATGGACTCGGTACGGGGCCGCGAGGCGCTCAACGAGGCGGTACGGCGCGTCGGTTCGATCGCCATCGTCCATGAGACGCTGTCCCAGAATCTGGACGAGCGGGTGGAGTTCGACGAGATCGCCGATCGCGTCATCGCGATGGTCGCCGAGATCTCGCCGGGCAAGGTCACCTGCCGCCGGACGGGTCGCTTCGGCATCCTGGACGCCGAAGTGGCCACCCCGCTGGCGATGGTACTCACTGAAGTCCTGCAGAACGCCCTGGAGCACGCCTTCACGCTCGCCGAGTCCGGCACGGTGGAGGTGTCCGCGGTGCGCGGCGGTTCTTCCGTCGAGACACGGCTGCTGATCACGGTCCAGGACGACGGGTGCGGTCTGCCGGAGGGGTTCGACCCGCAGCGCGCCGGCAATCTGGGGCTCCAGATCGTCAGGACGCTGGTGGAGGGCGAGTTGGGCGGAACCTTCGGCATGGTCCCGGCCCCCGAGCGCGGCACCCAGGTCGTGCTCGACATACCGGTCCGTTCCGAGAAGTGACCCGGCCCGCCGCTTCCCGGGCGGCCGAACGCGGCAGTGAGCCCGAACACAGCAGTGAGCCCGAACCGTTGTTCACGGTCCGGGCTCACTGGTCATGCATGCGCTTCGGGGGTACTGCGCGCTGCGACTCGGGGGGCGGGGTTGTGCGTACGCTCTGTACGCGCCGCCTGGCTGAGGCTCGTAGCGGTGGCGTCGGTCAGGCGCTGGCGTTACGCGCCCGGTTGCGAGCGGCGCGGCGCTTCATCGCGCGGCGCTCGTCCTCGCTGAGGCCACCCCAGACGCCGGAGTCCTGGCCGGACTCGAGCGCCCACTGCAGGCACTGCTCCATGACGGGGCAGCGACGGCAGACGGCCTTGGCTTCCTCGATCTGCAGCAGCGCAGGACCGGTGTTGCCGATGGGGAAGAACAGCTCGGGGTCTTCCTCACGACAAACGGCGTTGTGACGCCAGTCCATGGCTGCTACCTCTCCTTGGTATTACATACTGGTGCTTGTGAATGTGAACGCTTTCACGAATCCCCCCGCAGATGACGGGCCGACGCCCAGATGAACTGGTTGTGGTCCTGTGAAGTGAGGAGGGGTTCTGGCTCTCAGTGGAGGCCGGTGTTGCGGGCCGTCCCGATCGCCATGTAGAGATTCGCAAACCTCGGCGGCGGATACAACCCCTTCTGGAAACTTTTTTTTGATTCCTCGGTGTCGACTAGGTCACAGCCGTACTTCTATGGGGTGGAGCCCAGCCCAAACGTTCGAGTTAAAGGACTTTGGGCCCTTCTACTCACACAATCACACGCAGTGCCCGGCGTACGCCTGTGAACGTCACACTTGTGCGCACTCCCAGGTGGTCGCCGTCCATCTGGAAGGGCAGCGGGACCTTTGAATGCAAGGTGAAGTCCGTGAGGTCGTGAAGTGAAACTGCGTGCTTTCCGGACGGGCCCTTCTCCGGGCTCGAAGTGAGCAGCTGGGTGCCGTAACGGGCGACCGCCGGAGTGGAGAGCCGCTTCAGCCCGAGCACATCCAGTCCGGTGTCGAAGGTGGCCTTCGGGGACGCGTACAGCGGACGATTGCCCAGGTAGGACCAAGGGGCGGTGTTGGAGATTATGGACAGCGCCAGATCGGTGACCGGCTCCTGCCCCGGGGTCTCCAGGGTCATCACGCCGTGTCTGCGGTGTGGCTCGTCGATGAACTGCCGGACCACCTGGCGCACGTACAGCGCGTGCGTCGAACGCTTTCCGCGTTCGCGCTGCTGTTCGACGCGGCCGACCACGCCCGCGTCGAACCCGAGTCCGGCGCAGAAGGTGAACCAGCGTTCCGGGACCGACTCGTCCTCGGTGCCGGGGGTGCCGGCCGCCAGCCCGAGGCCGACCGTGCGTTCGGTCCGGTTGGCGAGCGCGTCCAGGATCGCCCCGGTCGCCTCCACCGCGTCGTTGGGCAGACCCAGGGCGCGCGCGAACACATTGGTGGAGCCGCCGGGAACCACCGCGAGGCTCGGCAGGCTGTCCAGATCGGGGCCGTTGTGGAGCAGGCCGTTGACGACCTCGTTGACCGTGCCGTCGCCGCCCAGGGCGACCACCAGATCGATGTCGTCGGCGTCCGCGGCCCGTCGCCCCAGGTCACGGGCGTGACCGCGGTATTCGGTGGTCACGGCCTCCAGCTTCATCTCGCTGGCCAGCGCGTGGATGAGCACATCACGGGTCCGCGCACTGGTGGTGGTAGCAGCTGGATTGACCACGAGGAGTGCGCGCATGACCGTCAGACTACCTACCGTGCGGTATCACTCTGAAGTCCTGCCCCATGACCTTTACGCACGGTGACGACGCAAGGTCGAATCCGACCCCGGCTTCGCTTTCGCGGCGCCGGGATGCCAACCTGCAAGGGTGAGTACTCAGCAGAACACGCCCGACTCGTCGCCCGCACCGAGGCTCGAACCGGCGAAGCCGAGCAGGATCACTCTCGTTGCCGGACTCACCGCCCTGGAAGGGGCGGCGCTCGCCATCGGCGGGATCTACATGCTGGTCATGGGTCTGCTCGGCCGCCCCGAGAGCCCGCAGCAGGCGGAGATGGGCGGGCTGACGCTGATCGCGCTGGCCGTGATCCCGTTGGCCGCGGCCCGTGGTCTGCTGCGGCGGCGCAGCTGGAGCCGCGGTCCCGCGCTGATCACACAGATCATCGCGCTCCCGGTGGCGTGGACGCTGCTCAGGTCGCAGGGGGTGCTGATCCCGGCCGGGATCGTCCTTGCCGCGGTGACCCTGACGGCGCTCTACCAGCTGGTCAGGCCGACGACGGTCGAGGCGCTCGGCATCCGCCGGCCGGGCACCACCCCGGAGACCGGCACCACCCCGGAGAACTGAACCGCCCCGCCGGAAGGCCTGATGCTGTTGGCGAATTCAGTCCGATCCGATCTGGCGGTGAGCCCGTGCTCACCGCCAGATCGGACTGATGCTGGGCGGTGGGGCTGCGAGGATGCGTTCTGTGGTTACGGATGCGGAGTGGGAACGGATCCGGGGTGATCTGCGCTTCGGGCAGGTCTTCCGGGGCACCGTTGTGAAGGTACCCAGACCTGGGGCTATCGGGATCTTCGTAGACATCGGGTTGGGCGTTGGGGGCTTCGTCGATGTCCTGCTGTTGCCTGAGCAGGCAGAACGCTGGCCTGCCGAAGGAACGGTGACTGATTTCGAGGTCTGGTGGGCGGACAGCCGTCTTCAGGTCCGGCTGAAGCCGTCCAATCCGCAGTACCTGCGGACGGACTTCGCGGACTTCACTGCGCGGGTCAGGCCCGGTTGGCCGTCCGGCATCGGCCAGCCTGTTCGCGACGGCGGGCCTGTCACCTCGGAGGAGCTTGGCCCACTACTCGATCGGCAGAAGCGCCGCGAAATGTGAAACGCGGGTGCGGGCGCGGGGCGTTTGAGTGAGGTGGGCGTTGATACGGGCGAGGTTGATCGCAGCGCCCGTGAGCTGATGCTGGAGGCTGGTCTTGGCCAGACCGCGGTAGCGGGATCTGCGCAGGCCGCAACGTTGGACTCCTTGGGCGATGGTGCCCTCGACACCAGCCCGGATCTTGTAGCGCTCTTTCCATTCGTCGGTCTGCTGGAGGGAGCGAGCCCGCTGCAGCGTGTCGTACTCGTCTCGGGGCCGCAGAGTGAGCTGTCGGCGCCGGGCAGTGGGCGTACTGAGGCAGTTGCTCCGCTGCGGACAGGAACGGCAGCTCAGCACCGAAAACTCGACTCTGATGACGGGCATCCGGCGCTGCGAACTGTGGACGGCCCAGCTCTTGCTGGTGTGGCCGTTCGGGCACGTAACGCACTGGGATTCCCAGTCAACGGTGAAGGCTTCGTGGCCGTAGGCACCATCTCCACGGGCGGTCTGGACGCTGTTGACCGCCTGGAGCGGGCCGTGCAGATCCACACGGTAGTCACGGTGGGCCGCGACCATGGCGGGGCTGTTGGCGTAGCCGGTGTCGACCCAGTGCTCCTCGGGCAGCAGTTCCCGCTCAGCCAGACCCGCGTGGACCACTGCCGCCATGCGGTCGTCATTGATCGCCGCGGGAGTCGTCACCACATTCGTGATCAGGTGCGGGAGGTCAGGGCCGCACGTCTCGGTGAGATGAACCTTGTAGCCGTCCCAGTCCAGGTCGCGCTTGGAGCCGGTGCGGGTCTCGGCGTCATAGGGGGTGACCAGGCGTTGTGTGCCCGGCGGGCGGTCTTTTGGGCTTCTGCGCAGCACCTCGCCATCGACCAGGTGGAAGTGCTGGACCCAGATCTGTCGCAGAGTCTCGACCTGCGGCAGAACGCGCAGCTGACAGGGAACGTCTGGCGCCGTCACGGCCTGGAGCAGCCGCATGCCGTCGGCGCCGATCCGCCGGCCGGTCTCCTCCCGCTTGGCGCGGGCCTTGGGGAAGCGCGAGTCCTCAGCCCGGGTGGCGTAGTGCCGGAACCAGTCCGGCTCGGACACCTGCTCCAGCTACTCAGGGGATGCCTGAGCCAGTGCGTTCAACGCTGCGCGCAACGTCTCTGAGACCATCTCCAGCCAGCGCAGCTCTCGCACCGCAGACAGCACATGGGTGGAGTCCGTCCGCACCTTTCCACCACCGGCGAGCAGGCCCTTGTCTCTGGCCGTAGAAAGAATGCCATCCAGCACTCGCCGTCCGGCGTCTGCCTCGATGAGGCGGTCCCGGAACTCCGAGAGCACCGAGAAGTCGAAGCCAGGATCGGTCAGCTCCAGCCCGAGCGCGTACTTGAAATCGATCCGAGCGCGCACCGCCTCCGCGGTCTGCCGGTCGGTCAGCCCTTCCACGAACTGCAGCACCAGGACCAGAGCCAGCCGCCCCGGCGACCACGCGGGCTTGCCCCGTAACGGAAACAAGTCGGCGAACTGCTCGTCGGTGAACAGCGTCCCCAGTTCGTCCCGGACCCGGATCGCCAAGCTGCCTTTGGGAAAAGCGGCCTTCGCTACCCGCGCCGTCTCTTCCGGGACCTCCCCCGACACCACTGGCCGCATCGACATCGACACCCTCCCCCTACAGCAACGTCGGTCTCCAAGACCACAACTGGGTCTCGGAGACCGACGTCACGCTGGCCCCGAATTAACCAACAGCATCGGAAGGCCTGGCGGGGCGGAACGGCGGCAACTCCGCGGTCGCCGCCAGCGGCGCGGCCAGGGCACGGGAAGGACCACGCCCGCGCGCGGCCCCCGCCCGCTACTCCTCGACGAGCAGCCGCTCGCGCAGCTGCGCCAGCGTGCGGGCCAGCAGCCGCGAGACGTGCATCTGCGAGATGCCGACCTCCTGCGCGATCTGCGACTGGGTCATGTTGCCGAAGAAGCGCAGCAGCAGGATCCGCTTCTCGCGCGGCGGCAGGTCCTCCAGCAGCGGCTTGAGCGACTCCCGGTACTCGACGCCCTCCAGCGCCTCGTCCTCGGAGCCCAGCGTGTCCGCGACCGCGGGGGACTCGTCGTCCGTGTCCGGCACGTCCAGCGAGAGCGTGCTGTACGCATTGGCCGATTCCAGGCCCTCCAGGACCTCTTCCTCGGAGATGCCCAGCCGCTCCGCCAGCTCGTGGACCGTCGGCGAGCGGCCGTGCTGCTGGGAGAGCTCGGCGGTGGCCGTGGTAAGCGAGAGCCGCAGCTCCTGGAGCCGGCGCGGCACCCGGACCGCCCAGCCCTTGTCACGGAAGTGGCGCTTGATCTCGCCCACGACCGTGGGGGTCGCGTACGTCGAGAACTCGACGCCGCGGTCCGGGTCGAACCGGTCCACCGATTTGATCAGGCCGATGGTGGCGACCTGCGTCAGGTCGTCCAGCGGCTCGCCGCGGTTGCGGAACCGGCGGGCCAGGTGCTCCACGAGCGGCAGATGCATCCGCACCAGTCGATTGCGCAGCTCAGCCTTCTCCGGCGACCCGTCGGGAAGCGCGCGCAGTTCGATGAACAGCGCCCGCGCCCCGCTGCGGTCGTGTGGATCGTGGTGCCCGTGCTCGCTCATCTGGCCTGCCCGCTCCGCCTGCGACTGCTCCACCGCGACCGTACGACCCGAAGGCCCGGCCGCCCCGTCCACCGGATGGGGCAGGGCCTGCTGCTCCGGGATGCCTGCTGCGCGCACCACCCCTGGTCGCATCGTCTCGTCCCGCACAGGACCGTCCCCGTTCCCGTTGCTCACGCCGGCCCGGGTCCCGCGCCGCGCTGTTTGTAGAGGCTGATGCTGACCGTACGGTCGTCGGCCACCGAGGAGTCGACCTTGCCGGCCAGTGCGGAGAGCACCGTCCAGGCGAAGGTGTCGCGCTCCGGCGCCCGGCCGTCCGTCGTCGGGGCGGCCACCGTCACCTCGAGAGAATCCTCGACGAGCCGGAACACGCAGCTGAGGACGGAGCCCGGCACGGCCTGCTGAAGCAGGATCGCGCAGGCCTCGTCGACCGCGATGCGAAGATCCTCGATCTCGTCGAGAGTGAAGTCCAAGCGCGCTGCGAGACCGGCCGTGGCCGTACGCAGCACCGACAGGTAGGCACCCGCAGCGGGCAGCCGGACCTCTACGAAGTCCTGATTCCCGGGCTCGCCTGCGATCTGGGACACCCTCACCTCCAAGGTGGCACAAACTCTTTCGAGGATCCGGGAAGGGTGCCCCGGAGCCATGTGGTACGTCTTCGGTCCTGGTCCGCGACGCTATCGCGACCCATGATGCCTGTCGCCAGAGCCTAAGCCCATGGCTGTCACTCATGGTAAACCCATGAGCACACACAGTGGGTAGGGGTCTGCGGCCGTCAATTACGAACAACCGGCGCCGGTTTGACGTACCCAGACGTCAGACGATCGAACCGTCCTCGAAGCACCAACGCCAGCTCTCGCCGGGTTCGAAACTCCGCATCACCGGATGGCCGGTCTCCTTGAAGTGTCCCGTGGCGTGCTGGAGGGGTGACGAGTCGCAGCAGCCGACATGACCGCAGACCAGACAGAGCCGCAGCTGCACGGGATGGGTCCCCGCCGCGAGGCACCCCGGGCAGGTCGCGCTGAGCGGGGCCGGTTCGGGGCGCGGAAGTACGGACACGTGAGAGCAGTCACTCATGATTGTCAGGTTACGACGGATGTGTGGCCCGTGAATTGCGGATGCGAGGACCGTGGAATGGACGTATTGCCGCTGGTGGGACTGGTCGCGGCCAGTGCGGCGGTGGCGGGGGCGGCCCGCCGTACCCCCGTGCCGGCCCCGCTGCTGCTCGTCACGGTGGGCCTGATCGCCTCCTATCTGCCCGGGGTGCCCACCTACACCCTGGACGCGCACGTCGTGCTGCCGCTGCTGCTGCCCCCGCTGCTCTACACGGCGGCCGTCGACAGCTCGTACCTCGATCTGCGGGCCAATCTCCGGCCGGTCGCACTGCTCTCGATCGGCTACGTCCTGTTCGCGACCGTCGCGGTCGGCTGGCTGGCGTACCGCCTGGTGCCCGGCCTGCCGCTGACCGCAGCGCTGGTGCTCGGCGCGGTCGTCGCCCCGCCGGACGCGGTCACTGCCGCCGCGATCGCGCGCCGGGTCGGGCTGCCCGGCCGGGTCACGACGATCCTGCAGGGGGAGTCCCTGGTGAACGACGCCACGGCGATCACCGCCTACAAGGTGGCGATCGCCGCCGCCGTGGGCGAGGGCATGAGCTGGGGCGCGGGGATCGGCGAGTTCTTCCTGGCCGCCGTCGGCGGTGTGGCGGTCGGCCTGGCGCTGATGGTGCCGCTGCACTGGCTCCGTACCCACCTCAGGGAATCGCTGCTGCAGAACACGCTGTCGTTGCTGATCCCCTTCGTGGCGTACGCGGCGGCCGAACGCGTACACGCCTCCGGGGTGCTCGCCGTGGTCGTGGTGGCGCTCTACCTGGGTCACCGGTCCTGGCAGGTCGACTTCGCCACCCGGCTCCAGGAGGCGGCCGTCTGGAAGATGGTCGCGTTCATCCTGGAGTCGGCGGTCTTCGCGCTGATCGGACTCCAGCTGCCCTTCGTGCTGAAGGGGCTCGGCGAGTACGCGGTCGGTGAGGCCGTCCGGTACGCGGTGATCGTCTTCCTCGCCGTGGTCGTGGTCCGCTTCATCTGGGTCTACCCGGCGACGTTCCTGCCCCGATGGCTGTCGAGACGGATCAGGGAACGCGAGCCCGACACCGACTGGACGGCGCCGCTGATCGTCGGCTGGGCCGGGATGCGTGGTGTCGTCTCGCTCGCCATCGCCTTCTCCATCCCGCTCGCGATGTCCGACGGGAGTCCCTTCCCGGCCCGCAACCTGGTGCTGTTCCTGACGTTCACCACGGTCATCGGCACCCTGGTCGTCCAGGGGCTCACCCTGCCGCTGCTGGTGCGGGTCCTGAAGCTCCCCGGGCGCGACGCGAAGGCGGAGACGCTGGCCGAGGCGCAGGCCCAGAGCGAGGCCTCCGCGGCCGCCGAGGCGCGGCTGGAGGAGCTGCTCGCCGATCGCCGCAACGAGCTGCCGGGCCCCCTCGTCGACCGGCTGCGCACCGTCATGGAACGCCGCCGCAACGCCGTGTGGGAGCGGCTGGGCGCGGCCAATCCGGTGACCGGGGAGTCGGCGGACGACACCTACCGGCGGCTGGCCGGGGAGATGATCGACGCCGAGCGCGAGGTCTTCGTGACGCTGCGGGACGAGCGGCGGATCGACGACGAGATGCTGCGGACGCTGCTCAGGCGGCTCGACCTGGAGGAGGCGGCGGCCTACCGGGAGGAGTCCGAAGCCCCCTGAGGGCTGCCCGTGACAACCGCCGCGAGCGCGGTTCCCGGAGGGAACGCGCCCTCCCCGGCCAGTTCGGTGAGCGCGTACAGCAGCTTGGCCACGTAGAGCCGCTCGACGGGCAGGCCGTGCCTCTGCTCGAAGTCGTCGGCGAAGGCGTGCAGCGCCGGGGGCGTACGGGCGTAGCCGCCGAAGTGGAAGCGCTCGTCCAGCGACCACGCCCCGGCCGGACCGCCGAACGCCTCCTCCTGGAGTCCGCGCACCGCGTCCCCCAGGAAGCCGCCGCGCAGCACCGGAACGCCGAGGGCGCGCTGCATCGGCGCGAGCCCGGCGGCGAGCCCGGCGAGGGTGCCCCCGGTGCCGCAGGCCACCGCGACGACGTCGGCCGCTCCACGCAGCTCGCGCCCCAGCTCGGCGCACCCCTGTGCGGCCGGCGCGTTGCTGCCGCCCTCCGGGACGACACAGCACTCCCCGAAGAGGCCCAGCAGCCCCGCCAGGACCCCTGGATCACCCTTCGCGCGGTACGTGGCACGGTCCACGAAGTGCAGGGTCATCCCGTCGGCGGCGCACCGGGCGAGCGAGGGGTTCAGCGGCCGGCCGGCCAGCTCGTCGCCGCGTACCACCCCGACGGTGGGAAAGCCGAGCAGCCGCCCGGCGGCGGCGGTGGCCCGCAGATGGTTGGAGTAGGCGCCGCCGAAGGTCAGCACGGTGCGCCCGGCGGCGGCC
Source organism: Streptomyces sp. NPDC102437 (assembly GCF_044765565.1). Classification (NCBI taxonomy): domain Bacteria; kingdom Bacillati; phylum Actinomycetota; class Actinomycetes; order Kitasatosporales; family Streptomycetaceae; genus Streptomyces; species Streptomyces sp. NPDC102437. Next base: position 199,362 of record NZ_JBIWKI010000010.1, read on the forward strand.
CGCAGATTGAGGGAGAGCTTGCGCCATTTGTTGCCGGGCAGATCGGGGTGGATCAGATCGTCCCGCTTGAGCAGCAGCCGGACGCCGTGGCGGGCGAAGCGCTCGTCCTCGACCGGCTGCAGGGGCGAGGGGAGCACCGGTCGCAGCCGGGAGAGGTCGAGCGCTTCGGAGGGCATGCCGCAATTGTCGCCGTACAGGGCGGGCACCGGTCATTTGAGCCGGTCGTGGATGCGGGCCCGCATGGAATCCATCGTGAAGCCGCGCGGGTCGGCCTTGCCCGGCTGCCACTCCTTGTGCCCGATCACCGAGCGGGAGTATCAGCCATGGTGGCGGCAGATGGCGGCGGCGGCCTTCTCGATGGCTTCGAGCTGGGCCTCGGGCCAGGGGTCCTTGCCGTCGCCGAGGTTCTCGCACTCGAAGCCGTAGAAGTACCTGTTCGCGTCGGTGTCGGCCTCGTTGTCGCCGGGGAGGCGCTTCTCGGCGACAACGGCGCGCAGTACGTCGCTGTCGCCGAGTCCGGCGTGGTTGGCGCGGCCGTGGCCGACCAGGTGGACCCGGCCGTCCTTGGCGATCACGCCGTGGCACAGCGGGCCGGGCAGATCCGGGTAGCCGTCGCGGCAGACGCGCACGGTGGCCTCGGTGCCCCTGGTGACGGTGTGGTGGATCATCACGCCGTTGACCGGGCCCCAGGGGCCCTTGTGGTTGCGGTTGTGGGTGCGCCAGTCGCCGACCTGGACGACGGTGAGCCCCTCGTTCGTCAGGACTTCCAGGAACCTGCTCGCGGACATGGGCGAGGACATGGCCGTCTCCTTCGTGCGCGGGGAACCAGCCTTGATCCGCTTTTACCGGAATGCCGCTCTCCGGGCCATGCCTTCAGCGGCTGTTCGGACCGTGTGCGATCCGAACCGGTCAGATCCGCGAGCAGTGGGCCGGATTCAGCCCTGTGCCAGCCACATGTCGGGGCCGAACACCTCGTAGTGGATGTCGGTCGCCGGGATGCCCTTGGCCAGCAGCTGGGTGCGTACGGCACGCATGAAGGGCAGCGGGCCGCAGAGATAGGCGTGGGTGCCGGGGGCGACGGCGAGGCCGCTCAGGTCGACCAGGCCGGTGCGGCCGGCGGGGTGGCCGGGCTCGGGGTCCTCGTACCAGAAGTGGGCGGCGGCGTCGGGGAGTTTGCCGGTGAGCAGGGCGTGGTCGGTGCGCATCGCGTGGGTGGCGGGGGAGTGGTCGCCGTGCACGACGGTGACCGGGGCGCGGTGACCGGTCGCCGCGAGGTGCTCCAGCATCGAGAGCATCGGGGTGCAGCCGATGCCCGCGGAGGCGAGCAGGAGCGGTGCGTCGGCGGAGTCGAGCACGAGGTCGCCGTACGGGGCGGAGACGCGCAGCACGTCACCGGCCTCGACCTCGGTGTGCAGGTGGCGGGAGACCTCGCCGTCGGGTGAGCCGCCGCCCCGCACCCGCTTGACGGTGATCGAGCGGAGCCGGGAGCCGGGGGCGCAGGAGAGGCTGTACTGGCGTATCTGGCGGGCCCCGTCGGGGAGTTCCACCTGCACGGAGACGTACTGGCCGGGCCGGAAGGCGGGCGCGGGCGCTCCGTCGGCGGGGCGGAGCTGGAAGGTGGCGACGTCGGCGGTCTCCTCGATCCGGGTGACCACCTCCCACTCGCGCCACACGTCGCCGGCGACGACGCCCTGCTGCGCGTACAGCCGCTCCTCGATCGAGATCAGGGCGCCGGCCATCAGCCAGTAGACCTCGTCCCAGGCGGCGGCGACCTCCGGGGTGACCGCGTCGCCGAGCACTTCGGCGATGGCGGCGAAGAGGTGCGTGTGCACGACGTCGTACTGGGCGGGGGTGACGCCGAGCGAGGCGTGCTTGTGGGCGATCCGGCCGAGCATCACGTCGGGGCGGGTGTCCGGGTGCTCGATCAGCTGCGTCGCGAAGGCGGCGATGGAGCCCGCGAGGGCCTGCCGCTGGGCGCCGGACGCCTGATTTCCGCGGTTGAAGAGGTCGCGCAGCAGCTCGGGGTGGGCGTCGAAGAGCTTGCGGTAGAAGAGATCGGCGATGTCTCCGACGGCCGCGCCCACGGCGGGCAGGGTGGCGCGGACGGTGGCGGTCGACGTCTCGGAGAGCATCGGGACTCCTCGTGTGTGAATTGGTATTTGAGATGCGTATTTTTGGACAGCGCGAGGCCGGGCGATGGGCCCGTGACGCGATGTGCGGCGTGTGGTGTCCGGCGTGCGTTGGGGATCAGCCGGTGTCCGGGCGGCCGCTGCTGATGCCGATCAGCAGCGGTCGGGTGGGGGATGCGACGAGTTCGGTGACGGTGAGCGGATCGAGTGAGGCGTAGAAGGCCGCCTCGGCCTGGCGCAGGGCGCCGCGCAGCCGGCAGGCCGAGCGCAGGGGGCACGGGTTGGTGCCCTCGCAGTCGACGACGTCGCCTGGTCCCTCCAGCTCCCGGACGAGTCCGCCGATCGAGGCGGAGCGGCCCGCTCCGGTGAGGCTGAGCCCGCCGCCGCGACCCCGCCGCGCCTCGATCAGGCCGAGGTGCTGGAGCTTGGCGACGACCTTCGCGGTGTGGGTGTAAGGCACCTGCATGGTGGCCGCCACCTCCCGGGTGGTCGGCGGATCCTCGTTCTCCACGACGGCGAGGCGCATCAGTACGCGCAGCGCCACGTCGGTGAATCTCGTCAGCCGCATGACAGCCACCGTAGATAAGTGGCATCGCGGATGCAACTTAAGTCGGCTCGTGGGCGTCGCTGTGCGTTGTGCCCAGCCCAAAGCCGATTAGTCACACTCTTTTGTGTAATGGCGCGACCGCACTCCGTGCTGAAAGGCTTCTTCGCGCAGGTCAGCCGAAGAATCGAGAGGACGACAGATGTCCGTTGGTGAAGAGGTTCAGAACGCGTCGTTGCCGCCGCAGCAGAGCCTGGGGACGGCAGCGGCGCGGAACCTCGCGACGACCACCAAGTCCGCCCCGCAGATGCAGGAGATCACCTCGCGGTGGCTGCTGAAGATGCTGCCGTGGGTGCAGGTGCAAGGTGGTACCTACCGGGTGAACCGCCGGCTGAGCTACTCGGTCGGGGACGGCAGGGTGACCTTTGTGCAGACCGGTGGCCGGGTCGCGGTCATCCCGGCCGAGCTCGGTGAGCTCCCCGCCCTGCGGGACTTCGGCGACGAGGAGGTGCTGGGCGAGCTCGCCCGGCGCTGCGAGCAGCGCGAGATCGCGGCGGGGCAGGTGCTGGCCGCGTCGGGGGACACGGCGGACAGTGTCTATCTGCTGGCGCACGGCAAGGTCGAGAAGATCGGCACCGGCCCGTACGGGGACGAGACGGTGCTCGGGGTCCACGCCGACGGAGCCTACTTCGGGGACCAGGCCCTGGTCGACGGCGACGCCGTCTGGGAGTACACCGCCCGTGCCGTCACCACCTGTACGGTGCTGACGCTGAGCCGGGCCGATGTGCTGAACCTCGCCGAGCGGGCGCAGCCGCTCCGCGACCACCTCGCCGGACTGCTCAACATCCCGGAGCAGCGCACCAACAAGTACGGCGAGGCGGCGATCGACCTCTCCGCCGGCCACGTCGGCGAAGCCGTCGTCCCGCACACGTACGTCGACTACGACGCGGCGCCCCGCGAGTACGAACTGAGCGTCGCCCAGACCGTGCTGAAGGTCCACAGCCGGGTCGCCGACCTCTACAACCAGCCGATGAACCAGACCGAGCAGCAGTTGCGGCTCACGGTCGAGGCGCTGCGCGAGCGCCAGGAGCACGAGCTGATCAACAACCGCGAGTTCGGGCTGCTCAACAACTGCGACTACGGGCAGCGCCTCCAGCCGCACGACGGCGTGCCCAGCCCCGACGACATGGACGAACTGCTCTCGCGCCGCCGCGGGTCGAAGCTCTTCCTCGCCCACCCGAGGGCCATCGCCGCGTTCGGCCGCGAGTGCAACAAGCGCGGTCTGGTACCGCAGAGCGTCGACCTCGGCGGACAGCATGTGCCGGCCTGGCGAGGGGTGCCGATCCTCCCGTGCAACAAGATCCCGGTCACCGACGCCCGGACCACGTCGATCATCTGCATGAGGACGGGTGAGGACGAGCAGGGCGTCATCGGACTCCAGCAGACCGGAATCCCCGACGAGATCGAGCCCAGCCTCTCGGTCCGCTTCATGGGGATCGACGAGCAGGCGATCATCTCCTATCTGGTGACGGCCTACTACTCCGCGGCCGTCCTCGTGCCGGACGCCCTGGGCGTACTGGAGAACGTCGAGGTCAGCCGCTGGCGGTAGCCCCGCGGGGGTCCGGACGACGATGTCCGGGCCCCGTCAACCTGCGCACCCGGGCAGCGGTGCCCGGGGCGGTCTCGGGAGGACGCCCAGTGAAGACCCACCACGTACCCCAACCACCCACCCCCCGGGCCCCGGGCGACGACGCCCCGGCCGCCCCCGTGGCGCAGGGCCAGGAGGGCAGGGCTCTCCTGGAGGAGACCCGGGCCCTGGTCGATCCCCGACTGCGCGCCGCCGTCGAATCCTTACCCGGATCGATCCGCCGCGTCGCGATGTACCACTTCGGCTGGCAGGAGGCCGACGGCACCCCGTCCTCGGGGCCGGCCGGCAAAGCGATCCGGCCCGCCCTGGTCCTCGCCGCCGCCCGCGCGCTGGGCGGCGATCCGGAACGGGCGGTACGGGCGGCCGTCGCCGTGGAGCTGGCGCACAACTTCACGCTGCTGCACGACGACGTCATCGACGAGGACCGGACCCGCCGCCACCGGCCCACGGCCTGGGCGGTCTTCGGCATCCCCGACGCCGTGATCGCGGGCGACGCCATGCTCGCCCTCGCCCAGCGGTTGCTGGCCGAGGACCCGGACCCGGCCTCGCCCTGTGCTTCGGCGCGGCTCTCGACCTGTGTCATCGAGCTGTGCGCGGGCCAGCAGGCCGACTGCGCCTTCGAGGACCGGGGCCCCGACGAGGTCACGCTGGACGAGTGCCTGACCATGGCCACCGCCAAGACCGGAGCCCTGCTCGGCTGTGCGTGTGCGCTGGGGGCGCTGTACGCGGGCGCTGAGGAGCGGGCGGTCCGGAGGATGGACGGCTTCGGCCGGGAGGCGGGCCTCGCCTTCCAGCTCATCGACGACCTGATCGGCATCTGGGGGGACCCGGCGCGGACCGGGAAGCCGGTCGGGGCGGATCTCGTCGCCCACAAGAAGTCGCTGCCCGTCGTCGCCGCGCTGACCTCCGGCACCCCGGCCGCGGCCGAACTCGCCACCCTCTACCGGGGATCGATGAACACCCCGGGCGAGGTGAGCCGGGCCGCCGACGCCGTCGACCGGGCCGGCGGCCGGGACTGGGCGCAGATCGCCGCGGCGGACCGGATGGCCCGTGCCGTCCACCACCTGTCCCGGGCGGTCCCCGACCTGGCCCGGGCCGGCGACCTCCTGGCCCTGGCGGAGTTCGTCACCCGCCGGACGAACTGACCACGAACCACCAGGACCGGGAACGGTGAAGGCGCGGAGGAAGGAGACGGGGACCGAGGAGAGCGGAATCGAAGAGACCGGACGCGAGGAAGGCGGAACGAAGGAGCCCGCAACGAAGGAGCCCGCAACGGAGGAGAGCGGAACCGGGGAGACGGGAACAAGGCGCCGAGGTCACAAGGCCCGTGACGGGAAACGGAGGGCGATCGGGCGTCTGTCATGGGCACGGGCTACAGTCCGTGCCCATGACAGATGAGTCATGGGCGGGGTGGTACCGGGACCGACAGGGTTCCGACGCCGTCGTCCTCACCACCGACGGACAGCAACTACGCCTCCGGACGAGGGGCATCGACTTCGAGGGCGCGAGCTTCGACGGCCTCACCCCGGCCGCCGGCGCGCCACCGGCCGACGACCGGTTCGTCCTGGTGGACGGTGCGCTGAGCGACTGCGTCCTGGAGTGGGACCTGCCGCTCCCGGTCATCTGGGACGGAGCGGTCCACCAGGCCACGCTCAGCTGCCTGTTGTCGCTGCGCCGACCCGATTCGCACCTCAGCCTCGAATTGCAGTTCGGCGGTGCGGCCTACGCGTCCCATCGCGCCGAGAGCGACTTCGCGTCCGCGCTCGCCACCATCCAGCGCGCGCTGCCGCCCGGGGTGCGACTCCAGACCTGTATCGCCTGCGCCTTCTCGGACTATTTCCCGGCCCCGGCCGCGGTGCGCGGACTGTCCGGCGGCCTCGCCTGCTTCCGGGGGGCCAAGGACGCCTACCGCGAGGCGGCCGGTGAGGGCGATCTCCGGGACCTGTGGGACCGGCGTACCGGATTCGTCCAGGAGATCTGGAGCTGCCGCGAGTACGAGCCCCGCCCGGACACCGGCGCGGGCACCGGACACCGGGGTGCGTTCCCGCTGGAACACGCCTGAGGCGAGAGGGCGCAGACCGGCCCGAAGCGGCCACCCCGTCCTACGAGGTGGCCGCTTCGGGCCGGTGAGGCGCGGCGCTGTGCGGTGCGTACGGACCGTACGGGGTCAGGAGGCGCTGCGTGCGAGTCCGGCCGCGAAGCCGTACTGCCACAGGTAGTTGACCTGGCTGCGCTCGTTCGCGTCGGGGTACGGGTTGGTACAGGACGGGCCGGGGCCGCCGCCCGACATCAGTTCGCTGCACGGGCCGGAGTAGTGGTCCGGAAGGCCGAGCACATGCCCGGTCTCGTGCGTGGTGACGCGGGTCGAGTTGTACTGCTGGTTCTGCGCGTAGTCCAGGAAGATGTACCCGTTGCCGTGACCGTCGGTGCTCGCGTACGAGCCCCTGGAGTCGTTGCCCTCGTAGTAGGCGAAGTCGGCGTTCGAGCCTTCCTGCAGCCGGACGGTGGAGACGGAGCTGTTCCAGATCTGCGCGCTGTTGGCGATCGAGCTGCGGAAGCTCGGCGCGTTGGCCGCGCTGTAGACGACGGTGACCGACTGGGCGCCGGGGTTCGCCGCCCGCTTCTTCGCCACGGACTTGGCGACCGCCTCGAAGAACGCCTTGTTCGCGGCGGCGTTCTCGTGCGACCCGGCGTAGGCGGTGTAGCCCGCGCGGGCCTGCGAAGCGGTGTCGGCGGGTGCGGCGGCGGGGGCCGAGGAGGCGGCGATGGCGGGGGCGGTGCCGAGCACGGCCGCGAGGCCGAAGCCGAGGCCGACCACGGCCGACATGACGGTCCTGGGGTGTCTCATGGGGGGTCTCCTACCGGTTACCGGTCCGATGAACCCGTCCGATGATCGGACCCGGACGGGTGCGGTACGCAGAGAGTGTCGGGGAGCGGGAGCCCGTGCGGATGATGTCAACCGGCGATAACACCGCCCTATCGCCGCCCTGTCACCGGACTCCTGCCACACCGGGTACTGCCGACGAATCGTCCCCCGACTCCAGGTGAATTCAAGGACTTTGATGCGATTGGGGAGTCTGGTGCGACCGCCGCCCGCCGCCCTACGCTCGACCGCATGGAGCTTGAGGTGAGACACCTCAGGGCGCTGTGCGCCATCGCGGACACGGGCAGCCTGCACCAAGCCGCCCGCAGACTGGGCGTGAGCCAGCCCTCCCTGACCACCCAGCTGCGCCGGATCGAGAACACCCTGGGCGCCGAGCTGTTCAGCCGCGAACGGACCGGCTGTCGCCCGACGTTGCTCGGCCGCGCCGTCCTCAGCCGGGCCCGCCCCCTGGTCGACGGGATGGCCGCCCTGGTCAGCGACGCGAAGGCGGAGGCCGACGCGGTCCGGGCCTCCGGGCCGCGGCTGCGCATCGGCTGCACCGCGAGCCGCGTCATCGGCGGCTGGCTGCGCAGGCTGCGGCTCCGGCTGCCCGACACGGACATCTCGCTGCGGGTCGACGTATCGGCCCGCGCACTGCTGCGCGACATCGCGACGGGCGGGCTCGACGTCGCCTTCGTCCACGAGGTCGAGGGCTGCCCGCTGGCCGTCCCCGACGGCCTGGAACAGCGCGTACTCCTGGACCGCGAACCGCAGTTCATCTCCATGGCCAGAGATCATCCGGCCGCCGACCGGCCCGTGGTCGACCTCATCGATCTGGCCGGCGACCGGTGGATGGTCGACCCCACGGTGGACGGTGAATGGGACGGACTGAGCCGGGTGTTCGGCGAGGCCGGGCTCGCGCCGACCGTCCTGCACGGCGATTACCTCACCGCCGCCTCCCTCGTCGTGCTCGGCGAGGCGGTCGCCCCCTGTCAGCCCACCTCCGGACCGCGCGACGACATGGCCATCCGCCCACTGCGCGACGACCCCCTCGCCGTACGGCTGCTGCTGGTGTCCCGGCCGGGCGCCGACATGGGTGCGGTGTACGGGGAGCTGGAGGCGGCCTACTGCGAGGCGGCCCGGCGCGCTGCCGGGTACCACCAGTGGCTGCTGCGCAACCGAAGCCCGCTCGCCCGCACGCCCTGACGAACGCGGCCCGCCCCCCTGACGCCGTGACGAACCGCTTCCCGATTCCGCCGAGAGCGAGGACCGGTTCCCAGCGGGCCGCCCGGCGGGCAGAGTCGGGCACATGAGGCTTCTGATGCTGGGCGGTACGGAATTCGTGGGGCGCGCCGTCACCGGGGCGGCGCTGGCGCGGGGCTGGGAGGTCACGGTGTTCCACCGCGGCCGGCACGCGCCCCCGCCGGGTGTGGCGGAGCTCCTCGGTGACCGCACCACCGAGGACGGTCTGGCCGCCCTGGCGGGCGACGGCGAGGGTTTTGGCGGCGGGTACACCTGGGACCTGGTGGTGGACACCTGGAGCGGCGCCCCCTCGGCCGTGCGGGACGCGGCCCGTCTGCTGGCGGACCGGGCCGCCCGGTACGCGTACGTCTCCAGCCGCTCCGTGTACGACTACCCGGCCCCGGCCGGCCTGTCGGAGGACGGTCCGCTGGTGGCCGGTGCCTCGCCCGACGCGGGCGGTGACGTCTCGTACCCGCTGGCCAAGCGCGGCGGCGAACTGGCCGCGCTCGACGCCTTCGGGGACCGGGCCCTGCTCGCCCGCGCGGGACTGATCCTGGGGCCCTGGGAGAACATCGGCCGACTGCCCTGGTGGCTGGGGCGGATCGCCCGCGGCGGACCCGTACTGGCCCCGGGCACACCGGATCTGGGGCTTCAGTACATCGACGCCCGCGACCTCGCTAACTGGCTGCTGGACGCGGCCGGCAGCGGTCTGCACGGGCCGTACAACCTGGTCAGCCGGCCGGGTCACGCCACTATGGGGCAACTGCTCGATGCCTGTGCGCGGGTCACCGGCTCCGACGCGGAACTGCGCTGGACGCCCACCGAGAGGATCCTCGCGGCCGGTGTGGAGCCATGGACCGATCTGCCGGTCTGGCTGCCGCCGGGCGAGCTGTACGACACCCTGCACTGCGGGGACGTCAGCAAGGCCTACGCGACCGGCCTGCGCTGCCGCCCGGTCGAGGAGACGGTCGCCGACACCTGGAAGTGGCTGGAGGAGCTGGGCGGGGTGGCGCCGCAGCGACCGGACCGGCCCTCGGTCGGCCTGGACCCGGACGTGGAGGCCGGACTGCTGGCGGAAGGGGCCTGACGCACGGCAGGGCTCGTGACGCGCCACCAGGCACCGTGTCGAGCCGCCCGGATGCGGCCCCGGGTATCGGAGTCCATCGGGCCGGTCCGGGCGTGGCACTCGTACCGCTTGTAGGCAAAGCCGCATATTGCCCTGTATGGCAACGCCTGTGCGTGCATGCGGCAACGGCAAATTTCCCGGACGCCACCGAGGTCGGTCTCCACGGCACCGGGCAGTTCCAGGGCAGTGTGCTGATCGGTCAGCGGTCCAGTACCACCGTCCTGGCCATGAACGGCACCGACGGCCGTTTCTGCACCGCCGGTTCGCTCACCCACACCTCTGCGGGCGAGCCGGGCGGCCAGGAGCTGCACGCCTACCCCTTCGACGGCGATCTGCCGGGCTGCGGCGAGGAGCCGACTCCCCCCGACACCGACGGACACACCGACCCCGAACCCGACGGACACTCCCACACCTAAGCCGACCCACACCCCGACCCACACCCCGGGCCCGAAGCCGACTCCGTCCCACCCCTGGACGCACAAGCCCGACGGGCCCGACTGGCCGCACAAGCCTGATTGGACGCACAAGCCCGACGGGCCGGACCGGCCGCACAACCTACCCCGGGGGCGAGCTCCCGCACACGGGCGCGCGCGGCGGTGAATGGATTCTCGGCGGAATCGCCGCCGCTTTGCTCGTGGCCGGATCGGCGGCCACGCTGATGGCCCGGAGGGCGCGTCGACGCGGCTAGCTTTGGCCCATGGCCGAACTGCTGCTGCACCTCACCGAAGGGCCCCTGTGGGAGGCGGCCCGCGGGATCGGGACGTACGAGATGTCCACCCGCGGCCGCACCCTGCACGAAGAGGGCTTCATCCACTGCTCGCTGCCGCACCAGCTCCCCGGCGTCGCCGAGATGCTGTACGGAGCCGGGAGCGGGGCCGGGACCGGAGACCAGGAACTCGTGGTCCTCGTCATCGATCCCGACCGGCTCCCGGTGCCCGTACGGTACGAGTCCGTCGCGCCCGGCGGCGACGAGTTCCCGCACATCTACGGCCCCGTCCCGGTGGACGCGGTCGTGGAGGTGCGCCCCTGGCCGCGCAAGGAAGGCGATCCCGCATGAACAACCCACCACCCCCCGGCCCGGAGAACCCGGACGCTCCCATCGTCGCCGTCACCGGCGCGGGGGGAGCCGTCGGCGGCCGGGTCGCACGGCGCCTTGCGCGGGCCGGCGTGCCCGTGCGGCTCCTCGGGCGCGACCCCTCCCGGCTGCCCGAACTCCCCGGCGCCGTGGCCGCGCCGCCCGCCCGGTACGGCGACGGCGAGGCGATGCGCCGCGCCCTGGCCGGGGCGCACACGCTGTTCCTCGTCTCGGCGCACGAGAGCCCGTACCGCGTGCGCGAGCACACGACGGCCGTGGACGCGGCGGTCGCCGTGGGCGTGGAACGCATCGTGTACGTCTCGTTCCTGGGCGCGGCGCCGGACGCCACGTTCACCTTCGCCCGGGACCACTGGCACACCGAGGCGCACATCCGGGCCGCCGACATCCGCCACACCTTCCTGCGCGACAGCCTGTACCTCGCCGGGATCCCGGCGATGACCGGCGCCGACGGAGTGCTGCGCGGACCGGCCGGGGACGGCCGGGTGGCGGCGGTGGCGCACGACGACATCGCGGACGCCGCGGTCGCGGTCCTGCTGGCCGACACCGAGAGCGCCGACACCCGCCACGACGGGATCACCTACGACCTCACGGGCCCGGAGGCGTTCACCCTCGCCGAGGCGGCCGAGGAGCTCACCAGAGTCACCGGCCGGACCGTCACCTACCTGCCGGAGACCCGGGAGGAGGCCTACGCCTCCCGGGCGCAGTACGGCGCCGAGGACTGGGAGGTGGCCGGCTGGGTGACTTCGTACGAGGCCATTGCCACCGGCGAGATGGCCACGGTCTCGGACGCCGTACCGGACCTCACCGGGCATCCGGCGACGAGCCTGGCCACGTTCCTGCGGGAGCATCCGGACAGCTACCGGCACCTGCTGAAGACGGACTGACCCGGGACCTGCTGAAGACGGACTGACCCGGCGTCGGACGAAGCCGGACCGGCCGACCCCGTGTCGGGCGGCGCCGGAGAGGGGAAGAGGCCTGCGGCCATGCGTACGGAGACCCCGTGGGGCCCCTGGGATCCGCCCCCGCCGGACGAGGTCGCACGCCTCTTCGCACCCTTGCGTGTCCCCTGGTGGATCGCCGGGGGATACGCGGTCGAATTCGCCGTGGGCCATGCCTTCCGGGACCACGCCGACATCGACGTGCTGCTGCTCCGCCGCGACCAGCTCGCCGCCCAGCGGCTCCTGGCCGGCTGGGAGTGGTGGGCCGCGGACCCGCCCGGCACCCTGCGTCCCTGGCTGCCCGGCGAGACCCTGCCGCCGCACGTGCACGACATCTGGTGCCGTCCGGGGCCCGACGAGCCCTGGCGCATCCAGCTCATGCTCGACGACACGGAGGGCGGTGACTGGCTGTTCCGCCGTGACCCCCGCATCCGGCTGCCGATCGGCCGGATCGGCCGGGTCTCCGAGGGCGGCGTCCCGTATCTCCGCCCCGAGGTGCAGCTGCTGTACAAGGCCGGTTCCCCGCGCCCCAAGGACGAGCAGGACTTCGCGAAGGCGCTGCCGGTCCTCGACGCGGACCAGCGCGCCTGGCTGACCGGCGCCATCTCCCTGGCCCAGGACGCGGGGCACCCGTGGGCGGTGCGGCTGCGCGCCCGTCCGGTGGGCTGACGGGGCGCGAATCGCCGCCAGGGGGACGGGCGGCCGGTCCTCAGTTCACGTACGCGCCCGACCGGGCCGCCGCCTCGGCCGCCCCGGCGGCCCGGTCCGCCGCCGCCTCGTCGATCGGGTCGCCGCTGGCCAGCAGCCGATAGTAGAGCGGCGCCGACACGGCGCGGATCACCTCGTCCGCGTCCGTGCCCGCGGGCAACTCCCCGCGCTCCACGGCCTCCACGACACAGCCGGACCACTCCTTGATCCGGATCGCGTAGAACCGGTGCAGCGCCTCGGCGGTGCGCGGGTCGCAGGTGGCGGCGGCGATCACGGACCTGAAGAGCGCCCCCTGCCGCGGGTCGGAGAGAGTCGTGGCCACCAGCCGGGCGTTGGCCCTGAGATCCTCGGCCAGCGAACCCGTGGCCGTACGGGGCGAGGACTGCTCGGCCATGTCGTCGAGCAGGTCCGCGATCAGGCCGGTGGGGGTGGACCAGCGCCGGTAGACGGTCGTCTTTCCGACCTCCGCGCGGCGCGCGACATCGGCGAGATCCAGCCGGTCGAAGCCGTGCTCGGCCAGGGCGTCGCCCGCCGCCCGCAGGACCGATTCCCGGACGCGGGCGGTACGGCCGCCGGGCCGGACGCTGCCGGGTTCCACACCCTCAGAAGCCATAACGGGTCTCCAGTTCCATTAATAACTCTTCCTCTGCTACGGTGACTCCCATCTTAACGGAACTCTGGTCCCGTTAAAACCTCCGCCTCCGTCTCCGCTCCGCCGAGGAGTCCCATCGTGTCCGCACCCAGCCAGGTCCCGTCCGGCGCGACCGCCGCCGCCGTGCCTCCCCTCGCCCCCTCCGCCGCCTCGTCGAGAACCCGTATGACCGGACGGCAGAAGCTCGTCCTCGTACTCCTCCTCGGCGCCCAGTTCATGATCGCCGTGGACTTCTCGATCCTGAACGTGGCACTGCCGGTCGTCGGCGAGGGGCTCGGCTTCTCCCTCTCCCGTCTCCAGTGGATCGCCACCGCGTTCGCACTCGCCGCCGCCGGCTTCACACTGCTCTTCGGCCGTGTCGCCGACCTGGTCGGCCGCAAGCGGCTGTTCCTCGCCGGCATGGTCGTCCTCGGTCTCTCCTCCGCCCTCGGCGGACTCGCCACCTCCCCCGAAGTGCTGCTCGTGGCAAGGGTGTTGCAGGGACTCGCCACGGCGGCCGTCACCCCGGCCGGGCTCGCGCTGCTGACCACCGCCTTCAAGGAGGGCCCGCTGCGCGAACGCGCCCTGGGGCTCAACGGGGCGCTGATGTCCGCCGGATTCACCGCCGGGGCCGTCCTCGGCGGCCTGCTCACCGATCTGCTCTCCTGGCGCTGGGCGTTCTTCATCAACGTGCCGGTGGCCGCCCTGGTGGTCGCCCTCGCCCCGGCCGTCATCACCGACTCGCGGCCCGCCGCGCGCCCCCGGCTCGACGTCCCCGGCGCCGTGACCGTCACCGGTGGTCTGCTCCTGCTCGTCTACGGGCTGACGCAGGCCGGCGAGTCCGGCTGGACCCGGCCCGCCACCCTGGCCGCACTCCTCGCCGGGCTCGCGCTCCTCGTCGCCTTCCGGGCCGTCGAGAAGAAGGCCGCGGCACCGCTGGTCCCCGTGCACATCCTGAAGCGGCGCAGCGTCATCTGGGGCAACACCGCCGGTCTCATCGCCTTCGTCACCGAGACCTCGCTGGTCTTCCTGCTCACCCTCTACCTGCAGGAGGTCCTCGGCTACTCACCGCTCGCCACCGGTCTCGCCTTCGGTGTCCTGGGCATCGGCACCGTGATCGGCGGCACCCTCGGCGGCCGCGCCGTCGGCCGGTTCGGGAACCGCAGGACCATCGTCACCGGCGGGGCCGTCCAGGCCGTCGCCACCCTCTCCCTGGTGGCGCTCGGGACGTCGGGGGGCTGGATCACGCTTCTGCTGGTGGCCACCTTCGTCGGCGGCATCGGCAACATGCTGGTGATCGTCGGCTTCATGGTCACCGCGACCTCCGGTCTCCCCGACGAGGAACAGGGCCTGGCCACCGGCCTCGCCACCATGACCCAGCAGGTCGGCATCACCATGGGCATCCCGGTCATGAGCGCGGTCGCCACCGCCCGGATGTCCCCACTCGGCGACACCGGCCCCGAGGGTGTTCTCTCGGGGGTCTCGGTCGCGATCCTGGTCAACTCGGCGCTGGTGCTTGCCGGGGTGCTGCTCGCGGGCGCCTTCCTCGGGCCACGGCGTACGAGGAGCGACGTGCGGCGGTGAGAGCGGGGAAGCGGCGCGTCTCAGCCCTCGTCGTGGGCCTTTTGCAGCGCGGCGATGTCCAGCTTCTTCATGGTCATCATCGCCCTGGTGGTCCTGGCGGCCTTCGCCCCGTCCGGATCGGTGACCATCCCCAGCAGCACCTCCGGCACGACCTGCCAGGAGAGCCCGTACCTGTCCTTCAGCCAGCCGCAGGGCCCCTCCTCGCCCCCGTCCGTGAGAGTGCCCCAGTAGTAGTCCACCTCGGCCTGGTCCGCGCAGCGGATCTGGAACGAGACGGCCTCGTCGAACGTGAACTCCGGGCCGCCGTTCACCCCCACGAACTTCTGGCCGTTGAGCTCGAACTCGACCGTCATCACCGACCCGGCGGGCCCCGGCCCCGCCTCGCTGTAGCGGCCGACCGCCCCGAGGCGGGAGTTCTTGAAGACCGAGACGTAGTACTCCGCCGCCTCCTCGGCCTGTCCGTCGAACCACAGACATGTGGTGAAGCCCTCGGTGGTCATCGCTGTCTCCCCTCATTGCGCAGCCCCGCTGCGCAGGTACACCCATACCGACCGATCCCGTCCCGAAAAATCACCGTTGTACTGGTAGTGACTCAAGGGGGGGCAGGTGTCGGCCGACTTCATATGGTCCCCGTGGACAGCTCGAAATCGCCTCGGCGACACGGCTGCACCTCATATCTGACAACCGGCCCGGCCGATCGGGACGGATCGGATCGCGTCATGGGCGAAGACGGGGCCGGAGGGATCCGACCCCGAGGCCCGGGGGGGTCATACCCAGGTCCGACCCCGAGATCCGGGCCGTGGTCCGATGCCCCGACCGGGGGAGGGGCGGCATCGTCGGGGTATGACGAACCGAACCGCCCCCATGGACACACCGGCGACTGCCATCGGTGCCCGGCTGCGCGTCGCGCTGCCGGTCGAGCGGATGGGCACAGCCGGATTCACCGGACGCTGGGCAGGCGGCACCGCCATGGTGCTCGGCCCGGTCCTGATGCTGGCCGGGGCGCTGCTGCGCGTCCGCTTCCACTTCTTCTACCCGGACCAACTCATCGCGTACGAGAGGCACTCCACGCTGATGGCCACGGCGTACGGCCTGTTCGCCGTGGGGAGTGTGCTGCTCTGGCCCGCCGTGGCCGTGCTCGCCGCCCGGATCGGCGCCCGCAGCCCGGGATGGGGGCTGTGGGGCGGAGTCCTGGTGGTCTTCGGGCTGTTCGCCCGCGCCTTCCACACGGGAGTGGACCACCTGGCCTTCCAACTGGTGCGGTCGCGAGGCGCCGAGGCCGCCACCGAGGCCGTGACCGCCGGCTACGGCGCCTTCCACGTCTTCGCCGCGCTCAACCTCGCCGTGCTCGTGGGCTGGATAGTCCTCGCGCTCGGGGCCTGGCGCACCCGGGTGCTCGGGCCGGTGCGGGCCGTCGCGCTCGGCCTGACGGCGGCGCTGCCCCTGGGAGTTCTCAAGGGCACCACACCGATGTCACTGGTGGCCCTGGCCGGGCTGTGCATCGCGCTGGTGCCGTCCGGCGTCGGCCTGCTGCGCGAGGCGCCGCGACCCGGCCGGGCGGCGGCGCTGCGGTGGGCCGCGCTGACCGCGGTGGCGATCGCGTTCATGGTGCTGATCGGGCAGGCCGGCTGAATGCGCCGCCCGTCCGGATACCGTCGGACCGTGATCCCCACGGTCGAACGCCGCCGTCTGCGGCTCCAACTCCTCGACCTCGTCGCGGCGTTGTCCCTGACCGCCGTCTACGTCGGTTTCGTCCGGATGGGTTCCGGCGACGGCCAGGCGCATTACACCGGGCCGCTCTGGGCCGGGTACCTGGTCGCCGCCGCGGTGGGCCTGCCCATCGCCGTACGCAGGCGCCGGCCGCTCCTGGCCCTGGCGGTCGTCCTCGCCGCACTGGCCGCCGCCTCGCTCCTGGACATCGTCCGCGAGCCGTACGCGGCGGCCGGTTTCGGGGCGTACCTGGTCGGCCTCGCCGAACCGGCCCGCCGCTCCGTACCCGCGCTGGCCGTCGCGCTGACGGTGGCGGGCGGCGCCGTCTACCTCGGTGAGGCCGTGGTCACCCCGGCCGAGGACCCGTTGGGGGCCGTGGGAGTGGCCGGGCTGGTGGTGCTGGTGATCAGTGGTTCCTGGGGTGCGGGCCGCACGGTGCGTGGGCGCCGGGCCGACGCCGTACGGGACGAGCGGCGGCGCGCGGAGCGTGCGGTGGCGGAGGAACGCCTCAGGATCGCCCGGGAGTTGCATGACATCGTCTCGCACAACCTCAGTCTCATCGCCGTCAAGGCGGGCGTCGCCGGGCATGTCGCGGACGCCGATCCGCAGGAGGCGAGGGCCGCGCTGAAGATCATCGAGGAGACGAGCCGGTCCGCGCTGGCCGAGATGCGGCGCACCCTCGGCGTACTGCGCGGCCAGGGCACACCTCCCGGCGCGGGCGCTTCCCCCGCCCCGCACGCCCCGCACGCCCCGCTCGACCCGGTCCCGGACCTCGGCCGCCTGGACGCGCTGGGTGTCGAGGCCGGACGGGTGGGCACGGACATCCGCTTCGCGGTCCACGGCACGGAGCAACTGGCCGAGGGGATGCGGGTGACCGTCCACCGGATCGTCCAGGAGGCCGTCACCAATGTCGTACGGCACGCGTCCCCGACCCGGTGCCGGGTCACGGTCGCGGCGGACACGCGCGAGATCCGTATCGACGTCGTCGACGACGGGCCACCGGCGGGCCGCCGACGGACCGGAAATGAACTTCCCGGCGGGCACGGACTGTTGGGGATACGGGAGCGGGCCATGATGTACCAAGGCAGCTTCGCTGCGGGGCCGCGCCCGGAGGGCGGCTTCGCGGTGTCCGTCCGGCTGCCGGTCGACGGGGAGCGGAACACATGACCGACGGAGCACCGGTCCGGGTGCTGGTCGCGGACGACCAGGCCATGGTGCGGGGCAGTTTCCGGGTACTGGTCGATCACACGCCCGGCATGACTGCGGTGGGCGAGGCGGCGACCGGCGCGGAGGCCGTCGAGCTGGCCCGGCGCGAACGGCCGGACGTGGTGCTGATGGACATACGCATGCCGGAACTCGACGGCATCGAGGCCACCCGGCGCATCTGCTCGGACCCCGCCACGTCCCGGGTCCGCGTCCTGGTCCTGACCACCTTCGGCCTGGACGACTACGTCTATGCCGCTCTGCGCGCCGGAGCCACCGGCTTCCTCCTGAAGGACACCCCGCCGGCGGAGGTCCTCACCGCCATCGGAGTCGTCGCCGCGGGGGAGTCGCTGCTCGCGCCCTCGGTCACGAGCCGTCTGATCGCGGAATTCGCCCGCCGCCCGGAGCCGGGACGGCCACCGGCCCGTTCGCTGGACGGGGTCACGGACCGGGAGCTGGAGGTGCTCGGCCTGATCGCGCGCGGCCTGTCCAACACGGAGATCGCGCAGCACCTCCGGCTGAGCCCGGCCACGGTCAAGACGCACATCGGCCGCCTGCTCGCCAAGCTCCGGGCGCGCGACCGTGCCCAACTCGTCATCGTCGCCTACGAGACCGGTCTGGTCGACGCCCGCAGGTGCGACGGTCTCAGACGGTGACCTTGGGGTCCGCCGGCCCGAGGTACTGCACGGCGGTCCGTTCGCAGTGCGGTGCGAGCAGGTTCCTCAGATCCTCCGCCGCGACCCCGACGAGGTCGCCGCCGTGGGTGGCGCGGAGGGTTTCGAGTACGAAGACGACGCGGTCGGAGTCCTCGGTGACACGGGTGCGGTGGGCGTCGCGGTGGTTCCAGTGCCGGGTCAGGACGCCGCCGGCGTCCGCGTAGACGATCTCGCCGGGCTTGGGGTTCTCGACGGCTTCGGGCTCGCCGAGCGGGGTGAACTCCTCGCAGCCGTCCGCGTACCGGATGTCGACGTCGCCGGTGACGTGGTCCAGGTCGAAGGCGCCTGCGGGCAGACCGTGACGGACGGAGACGGCGTTGTACGAGTCGACCGCCGGGTTGATACGCGGCAGGGTCCCGCGCTTCGCGAAGCGGCGGCCGAGCGCGTCGACGCTGGGCCGGACGCGGCGCGGGTTGGTGCCGAAGGAGCGGTAGGCGGTGTGCCACGCCTCGATGCGCGGGTCGGTCTCGTCGGCGGGCTGCCAGACACCGTCGGCGAGCCCCCGCTCCAGCCCCTCCAGGGCGGCGGCGGTGTCGGGCCAGGGTTCGCGGCCGCGCAGGCCGGTGGCGGTGACCAGGGCGATGAGGGTGTCGGGGAAGGCGTCCGTGACGTCGGGGGCGATGCGGAAGGTGGTCATGAGCGGGTGTTTCCGTTTCCTGGGTGAGGCGGGTGCGCGAGTGCGTGAGCGGGTTCAGGTCAGGGCGAGGAGGCCGACGGCGACGGCGGCGGTGCCCAGGCCGACGAGCTGGCCGCGGTGGATGCGTTCGGCGAGCACGCCGCGGGCGAGC
Organism: Streptomyces sp. NPDC102437; assembly: GCF_044765565.1. Taxonomy (NCBI): domain Bacteria; kingdom Bacillati; phylum Actinomycetota; class Actinomycetes; order Kitasatosporales; family Streptomycetaceae; genus Streptomyces; species Streptomyces sp. NPDC102437. The sequence continues at coordinate 218,288 of NZ_JBIWKI010000010.1, forward strand.
AGGACCGTGCCGGCCGGATAGAGGGCGGTGATCACGGCGACGACGGTCAGGTCCCCGCTGCGGGCGGCGAGCAGGAACATCAGGTTCGCCATCGAGTCCAGGACGCCCGCGGCGGCCGACATCGCGTAGGCGGGCCGCTCGGGGCCGAGCTTGCGATACATCAGCCCGGCGGCGGCCAGGGTGACGGCGGAGGAGACAGCCCGGCCGATGATCAACGGCGCCACACCGCTGTCCGAGGGCGCCTGGTGCAGGAAGATCAGCTGGAGGGCTATGGCGGAGCCCGCGCCGAGGGCCAGCAGCAGCGCGGTACGGGACGGGCGCACGACCCCGGCGCCGTGCCCGGCGCTGACCAGCACCACCGCCAACAGCGCGAGCGGCAGGCCCACCAGCCCGGCGGCCCCCAGGTGCTCGCCCTGGAACAGCCCCACGCCGACGGGCAGCGCGGCGGAGACCAGCGCGGTCACCGGCGAGAGCACGTTCATCGGGCCGATCGCCAGGGTGCGGTAGAGCAGGGCGAACGCGGCGGCGGAGACGACCCCCGACGCGGCACCCCAGCCCAGGGCACCGAGGCTGAACGAGGCCCCGAGCACCGGCCACAGCAGCAGCTCGACCGCGAGCGAGGCCGGGGCGGCGATCATCACCGTACGCAGGACATGGGCCTTGCGGGCACCGAGACCGCCGAGGAAGTCGGCGCACCCGTATGCGAGTGAGCTGCCCAGAGCCAGGAGCAGAGCGATCACAGCACATCCCTTAATATCAATGAAACGACCGCACCGTACAACGGATCGACCGGTCGGTGCAACCAAACGACCGCACGGTTCAATCCAGTAATCCGTGACGGGGATGGAGATCAGATGGCCGAGACGGCCGCGGCCCTGCGGACGGTCGCCTACAACGTCAGGGCGGCCCGGACCCGCGCGGGCTTGACCCTTGACGAGCTGGGCCGGCGCGCCCAGGTCAGCAAGGGGGCCCTGGTGGCACTGGAGAAGGCCCAGGGCAACCCCAACCTGGCCACCCTGGTCCGGCTGGCCGACACCCTCGGCATCTCGGTCTCCGCCCTGATGCAGGGACCGTCCGAGGGCCGCGTCCGCGTCGTGACCGCCGGAACCGTCGCACCGCTGTGGACCGGGCCGCAGGGCGGCGAGGCCCGGCTCATGCTCACGACCTCGGGCCCGGCCCCGGTCGAGATCTGGCGCTGGCGGCTGGAACCCGGCGAGGAGTACCCCAGCCACCCCCACCAGGCCGGAGTCACCGAGACCATCAGCGTCACCGCCGGCCGGATGACCCTGCTCGTCGACGGCGAGGAACACCCCGTCGAGGCCGGCCAGACCGCCACCTTCGAGGGCGACGCCCCCCACGCGTACCGCGGCTCCGGCACCGGGACCTGTCACCTGATCATGACGGTCCACCTGCCACCGGGCCCCACGGTCACGGCCTGACCGGCAGGAGTCGTCCGGGTCTCCCGTTCATCTCCCGGAACGGCCGAAGGGGTGCGACCGCCCGGCGGTCGCACCCCTTCGGAGCAGGGACTGGAAGGTCAGGCCTTCTTCGTCTCCCAGAAGATCTTGTCGATCTGGGCGATGTAGTCCAGAGCCTTCTGGCCCGTCGCCGGGTCCGTGGAGGCCTTGGCGGCCGACAGGGCCTTCAGGGCGTCGTTGACCAACTGGTGCAGCTCCGGGTACTTCTCGAAGTGCGGGGGCTTGAAGTAGTCGCTCCACAGCACCGAGACGTGGTGCTTGGCGAGCTCGGCGCGCTGCTCCTTGATGACCACCGCGCGGGCCCGGAAGTGCGGGTCCTCGTTGGCCTGGTACTTCTCCTGGACGGCCTTGACGGACTCCGCCTCGATGCGGGCCTGGGCCGGGTCGTACACGCCGCAGGGCAGGTCGCAGTGGGCGCTGACCTTCACCTTGGGGGCAAACAGGCGGGAAAGCATTGAGCTGTCCTTCCTCGTGATCGTCTTCTCAGGTGGGACATTACTCGGTGAGAGACGTGATTTCGTGGGTGCCCCCATGGGCTTAGGCCAAAAGTCCAGGGCGAGGATGGGACCAGTGGCCGAATGTACGCAACGCTGTACGGGACGGTGTACTGGACGGACCGGGGAGGTGCGGGAGAGATGCGGGACGTGCCGGAGGTGCCGGAGGTGCCTGAGCTGACGGAGGGACAGGGCGGGCGCGGGATGTCGGCGCGGAGGCCGTTCCAGGTCGTGGAGGTGACCGGGCCGTCGATGGTGCCGACGCTCCATCACGGGGACTGGCTGCTGGTGCATTACGGGGCGGCGGTGCGCCCCGGTGACGTGGTGATTCTGCGGCATCCGTTCCAGCAGGACCTGCTGGTCGTCAAGCGGGCCGCCGAGCGCCGTCGGGGCGGCTGGTGGGTGCTGGCCGACAACAGCTTCGCGGGCGGTGACAGCACGGACTACGGGACGGTGCCCGAGGAGTTCGTACTGGCCAGGGTCCGGGCGCGCTACCGGCCGCTGAAGAAGGATCAGCGGTCGGTGCTGGGTGTGGTGACCTGGGCGGTCTCCGCGCTGCGGCCGGTGTCGGCCGCCCGTTCCGTCTCCAGGCGCTTGCGGGCCCGGTAGGCGGCCACATTGGCCCGGGTCGCGCAGCGGTCGGAGCAGTAGCGGCGCGAACGGTTGGTGGAGGTGTCGAGGTAGGCGTTGCGGCACGGCGACGCCTCGCACAGGCCGAGCCGGTCGACCCCGTACGAGGTGAGGTGGAAGGCGAGGCCCATCGCCGCGATGGCGGCGTACCCGGCCGTCGCGTTCGACGGATGGTCGGCCAGGTGCATGTGCCAGTCCGGCTTTCCGTCCTCGTCCCGGGTCTCGTGGCCGGAGATCTGCGGGCTGACCGGGAACTCCAGCAGCAGTGAGTTGAGCAGGTCGACGGCGAGTGTCTCGTCCCCGCCGTCGGCCGCCTCGAAGACCGAACGCAGCCGGGCCCGTACCGATCTGAAGCGGGTCACGTCCGCGTCGGTCGCCCGCCGGGCCGCCTGGCCGTTGGCTCCGAACAGCTCGCGGACCGCCTCCACGGAGGTGAGGGAGTCCTTGTTGCGGGCCGGCTCCTCGGTGTTGACCAGACGTACGGCGTAGTCCGAGTAATAGGCCAGTTCCACTTGTAGTCCTTACGGCGTGGGTCTATGGTCGGTGCAGCGAACGATGTAATGGGCCCTTTTGGGTCCAGGGTATTACATGGAGGTTCCTGGTGACTGAGACATCGACAGGTACGGACTGGCGGGCCTGGCAGGAGAGCTGGGACCGGCAGCAGGAGTGGTACATGCCCGACCGCGAGGAGCGGTTCCGGGTGATGCTGGACATGGTCGAGGCCCTCGTCGGGCCGCGGCCGAGGGTGCTCGATCTCGCATGCGGTACGGGAAGTATTACGGACCGGCTGCTCAAGCGGTTCCCGGAAGCCACCAGTACCGGCGTGGATCTCGACCCGGCGCTGCTCGCCATCGCGCGAGGCCACTTCGACGGCGACGAGCGCGTCACCTTCGTCACCGCCGACCTCAAGGACCCCGAGTGGGCCGGGCGGTTGCCGTACGACTCGTACGACGCCGTCCTCACCGCCACCGCCCTGCACTGGCTGCACACCGAACCGCTCACCGCGCTCTACGGGCACATCGGCGGGCTCGTCCGGGACGGCGGGGTGTTCATGAACGCGGACCACATGATCGACCCCGCGACGCCCCGGATCAACGCGGCCGAACGCGCCCACCGGCACGCCGTCATGGACCGTGCCAAGGCCGGGGGCGCTCTCGACTGGGCCGACTGGTGGGCGCTGGCCGCCAAGGACCCGGTCCTCGCCGGACCGACCGCCGAGCGGTACGAGATCTACGGCGAGCACGCGGACGGCGACATGCCCCCCGTGCGGTGGCACATCGACACCCTGCGCGAGGCGGGATTCGGGGAGGCGCGGACCGTCTGGGCCTCGCCCTCGGACACCCTGGTGCTCGCCGTGAAGTAGCGGGGCGAGGGATGAGGGGGAGGGACGGGCGGTACGGCCGAAGGCCGTGCCGCCCGTGATCTATTTCCTGGCGTCGCTGCAACCCGCTGTGCACCCCACCGCACTGAAAGGGTGAGACGGTCCGCACCCGCGGACCCGGAGAGGGGCGCCGACGATGCGGATCGATGACGATGCCGCGCTGCACGCCTTCGTCGAAAGCAGACGTACCGCGCTGTTCCGCAGCGCGTATCTGCTCTGCGGCGACCGGCACGAAGCCGATGACCTGGTCCAGGCGACGCTGGTCAAGGTGGTGCTCGGGGGGCGGCGGTACGGACGGCTCGACAACATCGAGGCGTACGCGCGCAAGACGTTGATCAACACCTTCATCGCATCCCGCCGCAGGTTCTGGCGGCGCGAACAGTCCTACGGCGAACTGCCCGACCGCGCCGACCGGGCGCCGGACACGGACACCGGGCTGGCGGTGCGGGCGGCGCTCGCCCGGCTCACGGACAAGCAGCGGGCCGTACTGGTCCTGCGCTACTGGGAGGACCTGAGCGTCGAGGCCACGGCCGGGCTGCTCGGGATGCGGGAGAACACGGTCAAGAGCCACGCGGCTCGGGGGTTGGCGGCGCTGCGCGCCGAGATGGCGGAGGAATTGGTATGAGCAACGACGTGCAAGAGCTGCTGGGACGGGCCGCGGACGACGCGGGAGCGCCGGCCACCACCACCCGGACGGTGTACGCCGGGGCCGCCCGGGTGCGGCTGCGGCGTCGGGTCACCGTCTCGGTCGCGGCGGCCGCCGTGGTCGCGGGCGGAGCCGTCGTGGTGCCGAACCTGGCGGCGAAGGGCGGCGACACGCAGGAGACCACGGTGGCGGCGCCGGTCGAGCTCGCGGGGAACGGCGGTCGGGCGAAGGACCTCGCGAAGGTGCTGCCCAAGGACGTCGGGGACATCGATCAGGTCTCGCTGTCGGTCGTCATCAAGGGCGCCACCTCCGAGCAGGAGATGCCGCACCTGGAGGGACCGTTGGACGGGCACTTCTCGGTACGCAAGGACGGTGGTGTCGGCTACCTCGTCATCGGCTACATGAAGACCGGCAGCCCCGTCGCGGGGGACAACCCGTGCGAGGACGCCCCCGGGGTGCCGGCCATGCCGGACTGTGTGAACGAGAAGCTGCCGGACGGACGGGTGCTGACGACCTGGAGCGACCCGATGAACTACGAGGGCGCGCCGCAGTGGGGCAGGGAGCTGACGGGCCGGCTCACCTTCAAGGACGGCGGGGTGCTGGCCGTCCGTGACAGCACCGGCTTCAAGGGCGAGCGGGCGCAGGGCCCGCTCCTGAAGACGCCGCCGCTGACCCGTGCCCAGCTGCGGGAGCTGATGCTCAGCCCGCAGCTGCTGCCGAAGAAGTAGAAACGGACGGAGGAGGGCGGTACGGAGCTCCCGGCTCCGTACCGCCCTCCTCCCGCTGCTACAGGACCTTCGACTACAGGACCTTCGAGAGGAACGACTTCGTGCGCTCGTGCTGCGGGTTGGTCAGCACGTCGCGCGGGTGGCCGGACTCGACCACCACGCCGTCGTCCATGAAGACCAGCGCGTCGCCGACCTCACGGGCGAAGCCCATCTCGTGGGTCACGACGACCATCGTCATGCCGTCCTCCGCGAGACCGCGCATGACGTCCAGGACGTCGCCCACCAGCTCCGGGTCGAGCGCCGACGTCGGCTCGTCGAAGAGCATCAGCTTCGGCTCCATGGCCAGGGCACGGGCGATGGCCACCCGCTGCTGCTGTCCGCCGGAGAGCTGGGAGGGGTAGTTCTTCGCCTTGTCGCCGAGGCCGACCCGGTCCAGCAGCCGCTCGGCCCGTGCTCTCGCGACGGCCTTGGACTCGCGCCTGACCTGGACGGGGGCCTCCATGACGTTCTCGATCGCCGTCATGTGCGGGAAGAGGTTGAAGCGCTGGAAGACCATGCCGATGTCCCGGCGCTTCAGCGCGACCTCGCTGTCCTTGAGCTCGTAGAGCTTGTCGCCCTTCTGGCGGTAGCCCACCAGCTCGCCGTCGACGTACAGTCGGCCGGCGTTGATCTGCTCCAGGTGGTTGATGCACCGCAGGAACGTCGACTTGCCGGAACCGGACGGGCCGATCAGGCAGAAGACCTCCCTGGGCGCGACCTCCAGGTCTATGCCCTTGAGGATGTGCGCGGCGCCGAAGGACTTGTGGACGCCCTCGGCCTTCACCATGGCGGTAGCGGTCATGCCATGCCTCCCTTCGGGCGGCCGAAGGACAGGAGGTTGGCCCTGACCTTCTGGAACGGGGTGGGCGGCAGGTTGCGGCTGGAACCGCGCGCGTAGTACCGCTCCAGGTAGTACTGGCCGATGCTCAGCACCGAGGTCATGATCAAGTACCAGGCCGCGGCCAGGAAGTACATCTCGACCGGGGCTCCGGATCCCTGACCGATGTCCTGGGCGTACTTGAACAGTTCGTAGAACTGCACCGCCGCCACCAGCGACGTCGTCTTGAGCATGTTGATCACTTCGTTGCCCGTCGGCGGCACGATCACCCGCATCGCCTGCGGGATCACGACGCGCCGCAGGGTCTTGCCGTGGCTCATGCCCAGCGCGTGCGACGCCTCCGTCTGGCCCTCGTCGACCGAGAGCAGACCCGCACGGCAGATCTCGGCCATGTAGGCGGCCTCGTTGAGACCCAGGCCGAGCAGCGCCGTCAGCAGCGGCGTCATGAAGCTCGACCAGTAGTCCTTGTAGATCGGCATCAGGTTGATGTACTCGAAGACCAGGCCCAGGTTGAACCAGACGAAGAGCTGGACCAGGACCGGAGTGCCGCGGAAGAACCAGATGTAGAACCAGGCGATCGACGAGGTCACCGGGTTCCGCGACAGCCGCATCACGGCCAGCAGAACGCCGCCGACGATGCCGATGACCATGGACAGCGCGGTCAGCAGCAGGGTCTGGGTGACGCCCTTGAGGATGCGGTCGTCGAAGAAGTAGTCCGGGACCGCACCCCAGTTGATCTTGCCCTGGCTGAAGGCGTAGACGATCGCCACGAGTGCGGCGATGGCGACGACGGCCGAGACGTACCGGCCGTAGTGCCGGACCGGAATGGCCCTGATCGCCTCGGGACCGGAGGACGGGGTGACGGGTATGCGCGGCTGGTCGGCCGGGCCCGTCTTCTTGATGTCAGTCACAGGAAGAACCTTTCTGCGCCGGTCCCTGATCAGGATCCGCCGTTCACCTTGGCCTCGGTGACCGCACCGGCCTCGACACCCCACTTGGAGATGATCTTGCCGTACTCGCCGTTCTTGATGATCGCGTCCAGGGCCGCCTGTACGGCCTTGGTCAGCTGGTCGTTGCCCTTGGCGACGGCGATGCCGTACGGGGCGGCCTCGACCTGCTCGCCGACGATCTGGAAGTCCTTGCCGCCGCCCGAGGTCTTCACCGCGTACGCGGCCACCGGGAAGTCGGAGGAGCCCGCGTCGGCGCCACCGCTGCGCAGCCGGGTCTGGGCCTCCAGGTCGTTGTCGAAGGTCTCGATCGCGATCTTCTTGCCGCCCGTGCACTTCTTCGACTCGTCCTTGGCGAGGTTGTGCGAGACGGTGCCGCGCTGGACGGCGATCTTCTTGCCGCAGAGGTCCGCCCAGGTCTTGATTCCCTGGTCGTCGCCCTTCCGGGTGTAGATCGAGACTCCGGCGGTGAAGTAGTCGACGAAGTCGACGCCCTCGCCGACCTTCTTCTTCGTCTCGGAGTCGATGCCCTGCTGGCGGTCCTTGGTGTCGGTCATCGACGACATCGCCAGGTCGTAGCGCTTGGAGCGCAGACCGGTGATCAGCGTGTCGAACGTGCCGTTCTGGAACTCGAAGGTCACGCCGAGCTGCTTGCCGAGCGCGGCGCCGATGTCGGGGTCGATGCCGACCGTGTTGCCGGACTTGTCCTTGAATTCGACCGGCGGGTACGCGATGTCCGAACCGACCTTGATGACGCCCTTGTCCTGGATCTCCTTGGGCAGGAGGTCAGCGAGCGGCGCCTGGGCCGATGCCGAGTTGGTCCGCGGGTTGTTCTTGGTCTGGTCGCCACAGGCGGCCAGCAGCATGGTGCCGGCGACCGCGATGGCGCAAACCGCTGCGATCCTGGATTTCGCGGCCGTGCGACGAGTGGTGCTTGCGGTCATGATCGGGTTGCCTCCGGCAGGTGAGGGTGGTGTTACCAGGCGGTATGGACACACGACTTCGGATGTCGCCCCCCTGTGGGATTAGGGCATCTTGCCATTCGGACTGGCTCAAACTGGCCGCTGATCGGGTCAAAATCGGATAACGGGCGATCCTCGAACCTCACGAGGCCGATACACGAGGCCGGACCATCTCTGGGGTTTCCACCATCACGCCGGAAGATCTGCGGCGCGTCTCGACTGGTGGACGCTTTTGTCGCTTGGCGGACTTGTCCAGATATTCGACTATGAGTCACGTCACCGAACCGATATGGACTCGTCGATGACGCGGTTCGTCCGGTAAGAAAGACCTTTACACCCCTCATCCGGGGCTCAGGGCGCGTGTGCGGCGCGCCCGCGCGTATGTATTTCCCCCTGCCGGGGCGGGCCAACCGCTGACGTGGGGCACGTACGCGGTGCCCGCCCACCCCTCCTCAACCAGGAGTGGCCACCCTCAAACGATGAAGACTTAAGGGGTCAACACCATGGCAGCGGAGATCGTCAATCCTCGCAGCGACAGCACCACTGACAGCACCACCGATGAGCCGTTCGATCCGGCCTTCGCTCTCCACCGCGGAGGGAAGATGGCCGTGCAGGCCACCGTTCCCATCCGTGACAAGGACGACCTGTCCCTCGCGTACACGCCCGGCGTCGCCAAGGTGTGCAGCGCCATCGCGGAGAATCCCGAGCTGGTCCACGACTACACCTGGAAATCGCAGGTCGTCGCCGTCGTGACGGACGGCACCGCGGTTCTCGGCCTCGGTGACATCGGACCCGAGGCGTCCCTCCCCGTGATGGAGGGCAAGGCGATCCTGTTCAAGCAGTTCGGCGGCGTCGACGCGGTGCCGATCGCACTCGCGACCACCGACGCGGACGAGATCGTCGAGACCGTCGTCCGGCTCGCGCCGTCCTTCGGTGGTGTGAACCTGGAGGACATCTCGGCGCCGCGCTGCTTCGAGATCGAGCGCAAGCTCCAGGAGCGGCTCGACATCCCGGTCTTCCACGACGACCAGCACGGCACCGCCGTCGTGACCCTCGCGGCCCTGCGGAACGCCGCGAAGCTGTCCGGCCGGAGCCTGGGCGACCTGCGCGCCGTCATCTCCGGCGCCGGCGCCGCGGGCGTCGCCATCGCGAAGTTCCTGCTGGAGGCGGGGCTCGGCGACGTCGCCGTGGCCGACCGCAAGGGCATCGTGAGCCGGGACCGTGAGGACCTCACCGAGGTCAAGCGCGAGCTGGCCGAGCTCACCAACCGGGCCGGGATCTCCGGTCCGCTGGAGAGCGCTCTGAAGGGCGCCGACGTCTTCATCGGCGTCTCCGGCGGTACGGTCCCCGAGGCGGCCGTCGCCTCGATGGCGCCCGGCGCGTTCGTCTTCGCCATGGCGAACCCGAACCCCGAGGTCCACCCCGACATCGCGCACAAGTACGCGTCCGTCGTGGCGACCGGGCGGTCCGACTACCCGAACCAGATCAACAACGTGCTGGCCTTCCCCGGCATCTTCGCCGGTGCCCTTCAGGTCCGGGCCTCCCGGATCACCGAGGGCATGAAGATCGCCGCGGCGAACGCGCTGGCCGACGTCGTGGGCGATGAGCTCGCGACGGACTACGTGATCCCGTCGCCGTTCGACGAGCGGGTGGCGCCTGCCGTCACGGCCGCGGTGGCGGCCGCCGCGCGGGCGGAGGGTGTGGCCCGGCGCTGAGCCGGCTGAGTGAGGGGCGGGGCGGGGTACGAGTTCCCGGGTGCGGGGTGCGCCTGCGGCGGGCTTGTCCCCCACCCCGCCCCTCCCCGTGTCCGGAGGGCTCTGCCCCCGGACCTCCGCTCCTCGAACGCCGGAGGGACTGGGGTGCGCGGCGCCCACCCACCCCGCGCGGTGCGCGTCACACCCGTGGCCGGTTACGCCCGGCCCGCACCCGGCCTATCGTCGGGGCCATGTTCGCCGCCTACGCATCCCGCATCGACCGCGACCAGCCACTCAACGGCCTTGAGCTGGGCGAACGCCCCGCCCCCGAGGCGCGACCCGGCTGGACCACCGTCAATGTCCGGGCAGCCTCCCTCAACCACCACGACCTCTGGTCCCTGCGCGGCGTCGGCCTCGCCGAGGACAAGCTGCCGATGATCCTCGGCTGCGACGCGGCCGGAACCGACCAGGACGGCAACGAGGTCGTCCTGCACTCCGTCATCGGCCAGACCGGTCACGGCGTCGGCCCGGACGAACCCCGCTCCATCCTCACCGAGCGCTACCAGGGCACCTTCGCCGAGCAGGTCACCGTCCCCAGCTGGAACGTGCTGCCCAAGCCGAAGGAACTCACCTTCGAGCAGGCCGCCTGCCTGCCGACCGCCTGGCTCACCGCGTACCGGATGCTCTTCACCAACGCCGGGGTGCGCCCCGGCGACTCGGTCCTCGTCCAGGGGGCGGGCGGCGGCGTCGCCACCGCCGCGATCGTGCTCGGCCGGGCGGCCGGGCTGCGGATCTACGCCACCAGCCGCGACGAGGCCAAGCGCAAGCGGGCCGTCGAGCTCGGTGCGATCGAGGCGTTCGAGCCGGGGGCGCGGCTGCCGCAGCGCGTCGACGCGGTCATCGAGACGGTCGGCGCGGCCACCTGGTCCCACTCCGTGAAGTCGCTGCGCCCCGGCGGCACGCTCGTCATCTCCGGCGCGACCAGCGGCGACCGCCCCTCGCACGCCGAGCTGACCCGGATCTTCTTCCTGGAGCTGAAGGTCGTCGGCTCGACCATGGGCTCCAAGGACGAGCTGGAGGACCTGCTGGCGTTCTGCGCGACCACCGGCGTACGGCCCGTCATCGACGAGGTGCTGCCGCTGGACCGGGCCCGCGAAGGGTTCGAACGGCTCGCGGCGGGCGAGCAGTTCGGAAAGATTGTGCTCACCTGCCCTTGAGGAGTAAGGGGGGAGCTGCTCTGATCTGCGCCATGCGAATACGGATGCGGATACGGATGGGCAGCGTACTCACCTCGATCGTCACTTCGTTCGTGCTCGCGGCGGGGGCCCTCGCCCCCGCCGCCGACGCACACCCGGCACGCCCAGCACACCCGGCACCACCGGAACGGGCCGGCATACCCAGCCTCACCGACGACCAGGGCCGCACGCTCACCCTGCGCGGATGGAGCGTCGCGGACAAGGCGCACAGCGGTGACCAGGCACTGACCGCCATCACCGAGAAGCACTTCCGCGATCTGCGGGCCAAGGGCTTCAACTTCGCCCGGCTGCTCATCTTCTGGGACGACCTGGAGCTGAGCCGGGGCCACTACAGCGCCGACTATCTGCGCCGGATCGAACGGGTCCTGGACTGGGCGCAGAAGTACGACATCCAGGTCCTGCTCGACGCCCACCAGGACGTGTTCGGCCCGGCGTTCAACGCCCGAGGCATCCCGGCCTGGGCGACCCGCACCGACGGTCTGCCCTTCACTCCGCACCCCGACGACTGGTTCTCGGAGTACTTCGAGCCCGCCGTGCAGCGCGCCTTCACCCACCTCTACGAGGACGCCGACCTCCAGCGCGCCCAGGCGCGGATGTGGCAGGTCGTCGCCAGCCGCTTCGGGCACCACCCCGCCGTCCTCGGCTACGACCTGATCAACGAGCCGATGGGGGAGCTCGGCGAGGGCGAGGACCTGCCGACGGCCGCCCGCCGCATCGAGGCCCAGCAGCTCACCCCGATGTACAACCGGCTGGCCCGCGCGGTCCGTTCGGTCGACCGCGACAACTGGCTGTTCGTCGAGCCCACCCCCATCGTCGGGGAGGGCGTGCCGACCGGGCTTGGGGAGATCAAGGACCACCGCACCGTCTACGCCCCGCACTTCTACAACACCGCGATGGAGGCCGGGGCCGACTACGACCCGGCGGCCGGCTGGATCGAGTCGTACGAGGCCGCCGTCACCGCGTACCCGAAGCAGCAGAAGATCCCGGTCGTCGTCGGCGAATGGGGCCCGCTGAACAACAAGCTCCCGCAGATGGGCCGCTTCTACCGGGACGCGATGGCCTCCCTGAGCCGCTACAGCTCGGGCTGGGCGGGCTGGGTGTGGTGCTACGGCGGTGGCTACTGCGCCCTGGACGAGAACGGCGCCTTCGCCGCCAACAAGGAGCAGACCGCCACACCGTACGCACCCGCCGTCGCCGGAACCGTCCACTCCGACACGTACGACGACAGCGCGCGCGTCTACCGGCTCAGTTACACGGCGGGCCGTCATGGCACCACGGAGATCTCGCTGCCGCCGACCGCAGGGCGGTGGCGGGTCTCGGTCGACGGTCGCGCCGAGGTCCGCCGGCACGGCACAGAGGTGCGCGTCCAGGCCCGCAAGGGGGCGCGCATCACGGTGACGGTGACCGAGACCGGGGCCGGGACGGAACGCGGCTGAGGGGCCCGTGCACCGGGCCCCGCCCCCCGTACGCCACGCCTGCCGCATCGCGCCCCGTACGCCACGCCTGCCGCATCGCGCGCCGGGGCGAAAAGGATCCTGACGTGGTCGCCGCGGATCGCGGCGGGGCGCGGGGACCGCTTCATCGGCGACGAGCACCTCCTGCTGGCGCTCACCGCCTGCCCCGGAGTGGCCGCCGACGTACTCGCCGCACATGGCGCGACGTACGCGACGGTGACCCGCGCGCTGTACGGGGTGGGGAGGGGCGAGGAGGGGCGGTTCGAGGAGGCGGGCCGAACCCGGGTCCTCGGACCGCCCCCGCCCCGTCACTTCTGCCCGTCGTCGCCCTTCCTCAGCAGCGCCCCGATGTGGGCCGCCGCCGTCGACAGGTGGCGGCGGGCCTCCGTGAGCTGCTCCTGAGTGACGCCCCTGTCCCGGGCCGTGTCGCGGATGTCGTCGCGGAAGCGGTCGAGCAGCCGGTCCAGGTCGCGGGCCGGGTCGCCGGTGCGGGGGGTGTCCTTGCCCCAGTCGTCGTCGGCTCCGGCCGGTTCCGGCTTGACGTAGGGGGGCCAGGTGCCCGTCCTCGCGAAGCCGCCGAGCTGGCCGGTGATCTCGGCCAGTCCCTCCCGTACACCCGAGGGCCAGTCGCCCCGCGCGAAGTGCTCCTGGACCTGCCGGGCGGCGTTCTGCATCTGCTCGCGCGCCCGGTCCTGGGCCTCCTTGGCCTGGCGGCGGGCCTGCTGGGCGTCCTCACGGGCGCGGCGGGACTCGTCCTTCGCCCGGCGGGCCTGCTCCTTCCACTCCTGCTTGGCCTTGCGCAGCTCCTCCTTGGCGGCACGCCAGGTCTCCTTGTCGCCGAAGTCCCCGAAGTCGCCGAAGGCGGACTCCCAGTCGCCCTTGCGGCCGGAGCCCGAGCCGGAACCGGCGCCCGAACCGGTGTGCCTGGTCTCGTGTGCGGCGGCCCGCATCTCGCTGCGCAGCTTGCCGGCGGCGCCGCGCACGTCGTCCCGTATCTCGGCGGCCAGCTCGGAGACCGAATCCCGGATCTCCAGCTCCAGATCGGCCAGTTCGCCCGTGCGGCCGGCCAGCTCGGCCCGGCCCGCGTCGGTGATCGAGTAGACCTTGCGGCCGCCCTCGGTGGCATGGGTGACGAGGCCCTCGGCCTCCAGTTTGGCTAGCCGCGGATAGACCGTGCCCGCCGAGGGGGCGTACAGGCCCTGGAAGCGCTCCTCCAGGAGCCGGATCACCTCGTATCCGTGGCGAGGGGCCTCGTCGAGGAGCTTCAGCAGGTACAGGCGGAGACGGCCGTGGGCGAATACGGGGGGCATGTCAGAGCACCTTTCCGGTCGGCTCGGCATCGCACGGACCGTCCTCGGCCGGCGGGCGGCGCAGCAGGGCGATCGATCCCGAGACGGTCGTCGCGCGCAGCTTCCCGGTCCCGGCGCCGAGCGTGCCGGTGATCTTCTTCGCGCCCCATTGGCCGCTGACCCGCAGGTCCTCGAACCCGTTGGAGACGGAGCCGCTCGCGGTGTTGGCCTCGACCGTCGCGTCCGCCGGGTGCGGCAGCCGGATGGCGACCTCGCCGGAGACCGTGGTCAGCCGGATGTCGGTGGGCTTCCCGGTCGGGTCCAGGTCGAGCACCATGTTGCCGCTGACCGATTCGGCCCGTACCGAGGCCCCGGCGCCCTCGACGACCGTCAGATCGCCCGAGACGGAATGGAAACGGAGTTCGCCGGTGACCGACTGGGCCTCCACGCTGCCGGAGACCGTGTCGGCGAGCACCGGTCCGGCGAGCCCGACGAGCGTGGTGTCGCCGGTGACGCCCCTCACGTCCGTACGCCCGCGGATGCCGGAGACGACGGCGCCCGCGCCGACGACGCCGACCTCCACCGCCGACCCGGCCGGCACGGCGAGCGAGACGACCGCGCTGCGGTGCCAGCCCTTGCGGTCGAACCACTTGAGGAAGTTCTGCCAGGGCAGGTCCTCGTAGGCGACCGTGAGCGCACCGTCCTCCAGCGTCACGACCAGTGGCGGTCCCTCGATCCCGGCGACCTCCAGCCGGGCGGCCGGCTCCTCGGTGCCGACGACGTTGACGGTGCCTCCGACGATGCGCACGTTGAGCGACGTCACGAGGTCGTCGAAGGTCAGCTTCTGGGGCTCGGCGATGGCCCATGTCGACACAGGCATGGATCTGACCTCCTGGGGAGCGCGGCTGACGCAATATATCGCATCTCTTGGAGAACACGATATATCGCGGATCGGGGAAGTCAAGACGCGTCGCGATGCCGTCGGCGGCTCACTGGAGGGTGAAAGAACGTCAAATGTGGGCAAATTGCCCTAGCGTGTGAGGCATGAATGCGACATCCCCCGCGGGGGCGCTGCTGCTGTGCCGGGCCGAACCGGAGACCGTAAGGCCGGTGGCCCATCTGCTGCGCGAGCGGATGCTGCTCGCTCCCGCCGGGGACGGATGGTCCGTCCTCGTGCCCGAGGGGAAGCCCTGGCAGGACGCGGTCGCGGAGGCCGGTGCCGCGGAGGTGATGGAGCCGGTCGACCGGGTCGTGGCCGGCTGGGCCGCCGCGCTCGCGGTCGGCTCGACCTGGCCCGTGCTCGCCCTGTGGTGGGACGGCGACCGGGCCGGCTGCACGCTCGCCTCCGGATTCCTCCGCCCGGTCGGCTGCGTCTGGCTCGCGGACGGCACCCCGGCCGGTGAGGACGAGGCGATGCGTACGTTCGCCGAACGGCTCGGCCTCGACCCCGTGCTGGACATCCAGGCGTTCGAAGAGCTGATCCGCCCGGACCCGGACGCCGACGCGCGCATCCGGCTGCGCGGGCTGCTTGCCGCACTGACCCGGATCGGGCTGATCCTGCCGCCCGGACTGGACCCGGACACGCCCGGCGACCGGCTGTACGCGGCGGCCGACGACCGGCCCGGAGCGGAACCGGTGGCCTGGACCGGCTGGCGCGAGGCGGTGAAGGCCGAACTCGACGTGGTCGAGAGCAGCCGCCTCGGTCCCTGGATGCGTGGCCCCAGGGCCCGTGCGCTGGCAGGTGCCCAGTTCGCGGCCGGGCTGCCGCTGGCCCTCTGGGGGCTCAGGCGCCGCGGCGGCGGATGGGTGCTCGCGGGGGCGCTGCTGCTGGCGCACGGGGCGCTCGGGCTCGCCTGTGACCGGACGAGGGGCGCCGAGGGGCCCGCGGACGGGCGCAGGTGACTGTTCGTCCTGGCCCCTGCTCCTAGTCCTCGTCCTCGTCGTCGTCGAGCCGGGCCAGCCAGGTCGCGAGGCGCTCGACCGGCACCTCGAAGTCGGGATTGAGATCGACGAACGTACGGAGCTGCTCGGCGAGCCACTCGAAGGTGACCTCTTCCTCGCCTCGCCGCTTCTCCAGCTCCTCGATACCGCGGTCGGTGAAGTACATGCGGCAAGCCTAATGCCTGGTGGCAGCCCCACGAAGGCCGGGAGCCGGTCCCCGGGCCGCGCGCTCCGGCACCTCCACGCCACATGGCCACCGGCCCCGTCACCCCCGCCGATCCGCCGGGAACCGCCCCGCACCACCGCCGCGTCCTGGTCCGCGCACCCGCCCGCCCACCCGTCCATCTGCCTCGCATCGGACGCGTACTGCCGTTAGCCTGCCGGTAGTTGGGGAACGGGGGGTTTCATGGGTGACAGTGACGCCCGTATTACGCGCATTGAGATGCCTGACGGTACGGAGGTCTGGGCGCGGATCTCCGGCGCCGAGGAGCTGGCGCATTCCGGCTCGGGACCGTCCTTCGCGGACATCGGCGCCGGGAACATCGCGGGCCGGGTGCAGGCCCGGGTCGAGAGCCTGCAAGGGGTCGTGACCAGCGTGGCGCGTTCGCTCGCCGAGCCGCTGCGGGCCGTGCGGCCCGACGAGGTCAGCGTCGAGTTCGGGATCGAGCTCACCGCGAAGTCCGGCAAGGTCGTCGGGCTGCTCGCGGACGGCGAGGCCAAGGGGTCGATCAAGGTCACGCTGACGTGGAACGGCGGCGGGCCGCCTCTCGATCCGCAGGTGCCCGCGCAGTCGCCGGGGCAGCAGCCGGCCACGCCCTCCATCTCCCCCTCCGATCCGTCCGACCCCTCCGCTCCGTCCGCCGGGGCACCCACCGGCGCACCGGCGCACGCGGGCGGCACCGGGCCGGACGACGGAAGCGGATCGTGACGCAGCCGCCGGGCGGGGGCGCGTGGCACGGGCCGGGCGGCGCCGAATCCGCGCTGATCCGCCTCGTGAAGGACGCCACGGTGCGCATCCATCGTCCGGAGCCCGGGTATGCCCCTGAAGGATCCGACGGCGACTTCCTGGGGAGCGGATTCTTCATCGCTCCGAGCTGGGTCCTCACGTGCGCGCACGTGGCGATGGAGGGGAGGGGGCGTCAGGTGAACGTGGTCTACAAGACCGCTCGTGGCGGCGACGCCGTCAGGGTCGGGGGCACGGTCGTGGCGGCCCTGCCCGAGGAGCGGCCCGGCACGGGCGGCTGGCCGGCCCCCGACCTCGCGCTCATCCAGCTGCTGCGGCCCGTCGAACACCCCTGTGTGTACCTCAGCGAGCGGTCCACCGGCATGAACCGCGGCGCGTACTACTTCGCGGGCTGGGCGGACGGCGGAGCCGGAACGCTCAAGCGGCTCGGCCGGGAGTGCCGGGTGGTGGGCACCGTCGACGACTGGGCCGACGGCGACGAACAGGTGCTGATCGAGGCGAGCCAGCTGTACGCGGGCATGTCCGGCGGCCCCGTCGTCGACCTGGCCAGGGGCGAGGTCGTCGGCGTACTCAAATCACGCTCCATGGATACGAACGGCGGTACGGCGATCGGCGTGGAGCGGCTGCGCACGCTGCCCGTGCCCGACCGGGCCGCCACGGCCGAGTCCGACGACCCGTACCAGGCCGTGTTCCACGCCCACGACCGCTACCACGCCGACCGGCACAACAACCCGGTGGACGACGAGGAGTCCTGGGCGGACGTCCAGCGGGACCTGGGCGCCGTGGCGGGCCCGGCGCTCACCCCGCAGCAGCGCGTCGACCTGCTGGGCCGGTTCGCCAAGCTCCCGCCGCCGGTCAGCACCCGCAGCCTGCTCGACACCCTCGGCGGCCTCGGGTACGGCTACCGGACCGTCGGCGTCCCGGCCCCCCGGGGCTGGCGCGACGGGCTGGGCGTCCTGTACGACGCACGCGAGGGCGACGAGGCGCTGGAGCGGATCCTGCGCTACTGCATGGGCGCCATCACCGCCGAACGCCCCTATGTGGTGCCCTCCACCCAGCGCGCCGAGGACGCCCTGTGGGACTGGGTGCGCGAGACCGCGAAGGCGCGGCTCAAACCGCCGTTCCGCCGAGAGATGGCCAGGCTCCGGTACCAGGGCCGGTACGACCGGGGTGCCGAGCACGTGCGGACGCCCGATCCGGCCGACGAGCCGGTCCGTCCGGTGCGGGCCCCCACGTTCGTCGTGCTGTATCTGGAGCCCCGCGCCTGGGAGCCGGACCAGTACGACTGGCGGGTGGTCGCCCGGATGACCGCCGACGACCTGCCCGTCACCGAGAACTACCAGGGCACCAGGGCCGACGAACTGCCGGCCAGGCTCGCCGCCTCCCTCAAAAAGGCGTTCCGGATGTGCGACGAGCCCGACAGCCCCGCGATCCTCCAGGTCGTGGTGCCGCCGGCACTGCTCGACCTGGAGGTCGAGAACTGGCAGCTGCCCACGGACAGCCGGCCCCTCGGGGTCCAGCGACCGGTGGTCGTCCGGTGCTCGGACGGGGGCCCCTCCCCGTCCGACGACGCCGTCCGGGAACGCGAGGCGCGCTGGAACCGCATCCACACGGGTCCGACCCGGGCCGCCGTCCTGGACTGCGACGACGGAATGCGGGTACCCGTGCCCGTGGCGGCGAAGCTGCGCGGACTGCCGCACGAGACCGTCCCGGTGTTCTGCCGCTACGGCGGCCGGACCGACGCCCAGAGCGTCGCGGGGTTCGCGCGGGTGCTCGAGGACGGGTTCGGCGTGGTCCTGTGGCGGCGCCCGCGGACCGAACGGGCCGCGTCCTGCACCGAGTTCCACCTCCGGGTCGTCGACACGGTCGACGGGACGGGCGTGGCCGAGCGGCTTCCGCAGAAGATCCATGAACTGAGAAAAGGGGTGCGTGAGGGGCGGCCCGACATGTTCTGGTCGGACGGCATCGCCCTGGTCTACGGAAACCCGCAACCGCCCACGCCCGGACCGTTGTTGCAGGCTCCGTGAGCCCTCTTTCGAGGGGTGTCCCGGATGACTACGGTGAACCACGTTCGACTGCTGCCCCTGGCGGACGAGTGATGACGAGGAACACGTTATGAGTGAACCCAGCGAGTGGCTCATCTACCGAGGGGCCGGCGAACCGCACGAAGGCATCGAGCAGTTGCCGCCGCCGCCGCCCTGGCGCGACTTCGCGAGCCGCGGCGCCCCGGCCCCCGACGAGCCGGACGGGGACGGCTCGGCCGACCGGCGCCTCGGCGCCCACCGGCACGTCGCCGAACTCCACCGGCCGGGCGCCGAGGAGCTCGAAATGATCAACGCGGCGCTCTATCTGCGGCGTCCGCTGCTGGTCACCGGCACCCCCGGCGCGGGCAAGAGCACGCTGGCCCACTCGGTCGCCCATGAACTGGGACTCGGCAGGGTGCTGCGCTGGCCGATCGTGAGCCGGACGACGCTGCTGGACGGCCTCTACCACTACGATGCGATCGCCCGGCTCCAGGACGTACAGATCGCCGCGCACAGCGCCGCAGCCGGCACGGGCGCCGGCCCGGCCACGGACGATGTGGGCAGTTACATCCGGCTCGGACCGCTCGGCACCGCGCTGCTTCCCTCGGACCGGCCCCGCGTGCTGCTCATCGACGAGCTCGACAAGAGCGACATCGACCTGCCCAACGACCTGCTCAACGTGTTGGAGGAGGGCGAGTTCGGCATTCCGGAGCTGGAGCGGATCGCCGACCGGCTGCCCGACGGCGAGGCGCGGGTACTCGACGACGACGGCAACAAGGTGACGGTGCGGGGCGGCCGGGTGCAGTGCACCGCCTTCCCGTTCGTGGTGCTCACCAGCAACGGGGAGCGGGACTTCCCGGCGCCGCTGATGCGCCGCTGCATCCATCTGGAGCTGGGGCGCCCCGACCACCAGCGCCTCGCCACCTTCGTACGCGCCCACCTCGGCGACGAGGCGGCGCGATCCGGGGACGACCTGATCGCCCACTTCCTGGAGCGGTCCCGCAGCGAACTCCTCGCCACGGACCAGCTGTTGAACGCCATCTATCTCACCGACGCCGCCGCCCCGGCCGGCCGCGACCGCCTCGCCGACCTGCTCATCCAGCGACTCGACCGGCCGAGGTGATGGGCTGATGGCGGGCGCCGGTGCGAGACACGGACCGGACGGCGAACACCACCCCGGCGACGGCGGCGACTGCGTGGCGGGGGAGGGGATCGCGGTGCCGCACGGGGCGGGTTCCGACGGCGGCGGTGTTGTGGTGCCGCATGGGGCGGGTTCCGACGACGCGGGGCTCTTCCCCGCGTTCGTGGCGCGGCTGCGCGAGGTTGGGCTCGACCCCGACGTCCAGCAGTTGCGCGACGCGCTCTGGCTGGCCCGCTGGGCCCGTCATCCGGACGCACCACCTGTCGACCCCGAAACCGACGCCGTCACCGGGGAGCAGGGGCGCATCCCGGGCGTCCGCCTGCCCCCGGAGCCGCCGTCGAGCGGGCGGCCCGAGGCCCCCGGGCCCGACGCCGCGAAGCCCACGCACGACGCGCCCGGCGGCGAACCCCAGCCGCCGGCGAACCCCGACGACCCCGACCGGCGGATCACCCTCTACCCCGTACCGCGTACCGGACCCTCGGACCGCGCGCGCTTGGGCGGCCCGTCGAGCACGGGCACGGGCACCGCCCGGAAGGGGCGTGCGGCCGCCCTCACCTTTGGCGTGCCCGCCGCCCCGGCGCTGCCCGCACCCCTCGAACTCCAGCGCGCGCTCAGGCCGTTGCAGCGCTACCACCCCGCGTCGCCACCGCTGCGCAGCACCCTCGACGAGACGGCGACCGCTGAACTCAGCGCCCGCGCGGGTGGGTTGATCATCCCGGTGTTCCGCGGAGTGTCCCGGGGTGAGGCGGTCCTGCAGTGCGTCATGGACGCCTCGTCATCGATGCTGGTCTGGGACCGGATGTTCGGTGAACTCCAGCAGATATTCGCCCAGTTGGGTGCGTTCCGGGACGTACAGGTCCGCTATCTGCACCAGGGCCCCGACGGCGCGGCCGCGGTGAGCCGCAGCCCCGACCCGGCCGCGGCGCCGCTGAACTCCGCGGACCGGCTGAGCGATCCGACCGGCCGCCGGGTCACTGTCCTGGTCAGCGACTGCGCCGGTCCGCTCTGGCACAGCGGCCGGGCCCACCGGCTGTTGCACCAGCTGGCCGCGCAGGCCCCGGCCGCCGTGCTCCAGCCGCTGCCGCAGCGGATGTGGAACCGCACCAGACTCCCGGTCACCTATGGTTCGCTGTCCCGGGGCGACGGACCCGGCGGAGCCGCCGTGCTCAAGGTCGTGGAGCAGCCGGGTACGGGCCCCGCCGTGCACCCGGGGGCCCTCGCCGTACCCGTCCTCCCGCCGGTGGAAGGGGCGCTGGCGGCCTGGGCCCGGCTGCTCTCCGGCACCGGCTCGGGACAGATCTCCGGCGCGGTCGGCTGGGTGCGGGCCGATCAGCCGGCGGCGGCCGCGCAGCGTGCGGGCGACGGACTCTCCTCGCTCCAGCTGGTCAGCCGCTTCCGCTCGGTGGCCTCACCCGCCGCCGGACAACTGGCCGTCTACCTCGCGGCGGCCCCGCTGCACCTCCCGGTGATGCAGCTGGTGCAGCGCACGATGCTGCCCCACTCGGGCCCTTCCGAGCTTGCCGAGGTGCTGCTCAGCGGGTTGCTGACGCGGAGCAGGAACGAGGACGGCGGTGAGCACGACGGCCAGTGGTACGAATTCGTGCCCGGCGTCCGGGAGGCGCTGCTCGGGCCGCTGGGCCGCGACGAGGCGCTGCTCGTGCTCAAGCACTGTTCGCAGTACATCGAGCAGCGGTTCGGCAGGGGCGGGCCGAACTTCCCGGCCCTGGCCTTCGCCCAGCTCGGCGAACGCCGGCACGAACGCAGATACCCGCCCACGCCGGCCACCACCGGCACGGACCCCTTGGAGGACGGTACGCCCGACGGGGGGATCGAGGAGGGTGGCGAGAACGAGGAGAGCGGCGCAGGCGGCGGGGCGCGCGTCCCCCATCCCTTCGCCGAGGTCGCGGTCCGCGTACTGGAGCGTTTCA
This sequence comes from Streptomyces sp. NPDC102437, assembly GCF_044765565.1. Classification (NCBI taxonomy): domain Bacteria; kingdom Bacillati; phylum Actinomycetota; class Actinomycetes; order Kitasatosporales; family Streptomycetaceae; genus Streptomyces; species Streptomyces sp. NPDC102437. The sequence continues at coordinate 240,122 of NZ_JBIWKI010000010.1, forward strand.
TGCCCCTGCCCGAGCAGTTCGTGATGGGGGCCGGAAGCGGGGGCAGCCCGAGCCCCGTACGGACCCCGAACACCGCGGTGGAGAGCGCCCGCGCCCTCCTGCGGCAGTTCGAATCGGACAGCATGGTGCAGTACCTCATCGACGCCGTGCAGCTGCTGCGCGGCGCTGCCGTGCGCGAGGAGCAACCGGGCACCGACCCCGCACTGTGGGCGGAGTACGCCCGCTGCGTGCTGCGGCTGTGGGAGATCCAGGGCGACGCCGAACTGCTCCGCGAGGCCGAGTACGCCGCCGAGCGGGCCGCCGCGCAACCCGCAGCGGTACGCGAACGGGCTGTACTGGCCAAGGTGTTGCACGCCGCGGCCGACGACCGGCGGCGGCGCGGCGACCGGCGCGGCGCGCTGGAGCTGCTGCGCCGTGCCGACCGCGAGTACACGGCCGCCTGCTCGGCCCCCGGCCTGGCCCCCGCCGAGGCCCTCCGGCTGACCCTGGAACGGGTGAGGGCCCTGGAGGCGCAGTGGCGGCTCGACGGCGACACCGCCCGGCTCCAGGCCGCGTGCGGAATGCTGGAGGCGTTCGCCGATGCCTGGCCCGACCAGGAGAACCGCCCCACCACCCTGCCCCTGGCGCACGGACGGACCATGCTGAAGCTGGCCGGGGCCACCGCCGACACCGAACAGTCCCGGGTGTACGCGGGCCAGGCCGCACGCTCCCTGCGCACCGCCTTCGAACAGGGCGGCGGCCGGCACACCCAGGGCACCGAGGTGCGCGTCCTGCTGGACCTGGTGGACGCCCTGCTCGGCTCCGGCGAGGAACCGGACGAGGCCGCGACACTCGTCGAGCAGGCCCTGGCGACCGTACGTGATCAGCGGCAGCGCGCCGCGCTGCGGATCAGGGCCGGCCGGGTCCGCGTCGCCCGGTACGAGCACACCGGCGAGCCCGACGAACTCGTGGCCGCCGCCGACTGGTTCGCCCGCGCCGCCCGGGACGTCCCCCGCGACTCGCGCGCCCACACCGACCTGCTCGCCGAATGGGGCGGCACCCTGCTGCGCCGGGCCCGGCTGCCGGACGGCCGCCCGCACATCGGTGCCGCGATCCGGGTGCTGCGCGACTGCCGTACGGAGACGCCGGCGGGCAGCACCCGACAGGCCGAGCGGCTGCTGATGCTGGGCCGCGCACTGATGCTCCGGCACCGCGCCACCGAGGACCGGGTCGACCTCCGTGAGGCCGAGCACCTCTTCGGCCTCGCGGCCCACGAGGCGGCCGACCCGCTGACCGAGGCAAGCTGCTGGCTGGAGCTCGGCCGCTCCCACCTGGACGCTGCCCGGGTGCTCCGGCGCCCGGCCCGGCTCGACGACGCGGCCGAGGCGTTCCGGGGCGCGGCGGAGGCGGCGCGCACGGCGGAGGAGGAGCTGGACGGCCCGCAACAGCTGGGGCAAGCAATCGAGTTGAGCGCTACAGCCAATCACTGGTGGGGTATGACGTACGAGAAGGCGGGCCGCCCCCGGGCCGCGCGGGAGGCGTACCGGGCGGCCCATCGGGAATGGCGCAAACTGCCGGACGGTGGCGGCGCTGCGGGTGAGTCGACCGCCGCGCGGCTGGCGGAGCTGGAGCGCTGAACCGCGCGACGGAGAGCGCTCGACAGTGCGGTGCGGTGCGGCCGGTGAGTGTTTCACGAGGCGTAGGCCCGGTCGGGCGGGGCATCCGTACAGGGGTGGTCGGCGCGGGTGGGCCCGAGCCGGTACACAGGTCAGGGACGCGGGTTCGACGGGGTGCGCTCAAGGGCGAGCATGCCACCGCGAGCACGATGCGGTGTTACGGGGAGGAACGATGAGCGAGACGGCACACCAGGGCATACCGGACGACAGTCTGACGGGCGGACCGGACCCGCTGCCGGACCTGCTGGGGCTGGATCTGGAGTCGCTGCGGACGCTGGACCATCCGGTGCTCGCCGAGGTGGTGGCGGATCTGCGCGGGCGGGCCGAACAACCGCGGGAGATGCTCTGGGGGTTCACCAGCGCCTTTTGAAGCCGCACGATTTCGGTCCGGGGGCCGGTTGAACAGGACATCGTGGTGGGGGACACGTTTGCCCGTACGGCAGGCCAGGGATACTCGCCTCGGGACGGCGGCGGGGGCCGTGCCGGCGGATGTGAACGGCACGGGGGTGCGGGAGTGTCTCGACAGGCGACGCCGAAAACGCCCCCATGTGCCGGGCCGAACCAACCCCGGCCCTCCTTCGGGCAGTTCATCGTCAAAGTGCACGGACGCTGCAACCTCGCCTGCCGCTACTGCTACCTCTACGAGGGCCCGGACCACACATGGCGTGACCGCCCGGCTGCCGCCGCACCCGCCGTCCTGGACCGCACCGCGCACCGTATCGCCGAACACGCGGCCACCCACGGACTGCGGGACATCGCGCTCGTCCTGCACGGCGGCGAACCCCTCCTCGCGGGCGCCGACCGGCTGGCCGCCTTCGCCGACCGGGTACGCGACCTGACGCCCGTCCACACCACCGTCCACACCACCGTCCAGACCAACGCGACCCTGCTCACCGAGGCCGGCACCGCCACGCTCGCCCGGCACGGCATACGCATCGGCATCAGCCTCGACGGCGGACTGGCCGCCCACAACACCCAGCGCACCGACCACGCCGGGCGCCCCTCCTGGCCCGCCGCCTCGCGCGGTGCCCGGCTCCTCGCCGACCGGCACCCCGACGCGTACGCCGGCATCCTCACCGTCGTCGACCCCCGCACCGATCCGATCGAGATGTACGAGTCGCTGCTCGACCTGCACCCCCCGGCCATCGACCTGCTGCTGCCGCACGGCAACTGGACGAACCCCCCACCGGGCCTGCCGCGCACGGACTCCGCGTCCGGCCGCCCGACCCCGTACGGCGACTGGCTCACCACCGTCTTCGACCGCTGGTGGCGCACCGGGCGGCGGGAGACCCGTGTCCGGCTCTTCGAGGAGTGTGTCGCCCTGCTGCTGGGCCTGCCAGGCGCCACCGAATCCCTCGGCCTCGACCCCGTCGACGCGATCGTGGTCGAGACGGACGGGTCGATCGAGCAGGTCGACTCGCTCAAGTCCGCCTACGACACGGCCGCCGCCACCGGGCTCGACGTCTTCCGCCACACCTTCGACGACGCCCTGCGCCACCCCGGCGTCGCCGCCCGCCGGGCGGGCGCCGACGCGCTCGCCGCCACCTGCCGCGCCTGCCCGCTGCTGACCGTCTGCGGCGGCGGCCACTACGCACACCGCTACCGCGCAGAGAACGGCTTCGTCAACCCGTCCGTCTACTGCGCCGACCTCGAACGGCTGGTACGCCATGTCGCCGCCCGGCTGTCCGACGCAACCGCAGGAGAACGCCGATGATCCCCCCACTCCCGGACAGCATGCTGCGTCAACTCGGCCGCACCGAAGGCGACGCCGACACTCTCCAGGTACTCGTACGCGATCAGGACACCCGAAGGCTCCTCCTGCTGCGGGCTCTGCTCGACGCGGCCGCGGCGGCACCAGCCGACGTCCTCCCGCCCCGCGCGCTCGACCGTCTCCGCCAGGACTGGGCGCTGCTGGAGACGGCCGAACGCGCCGACCGGACCGCCGTACGCACCGTCCTGCTGCACCCGCTCACCGGACCCTGGGTGCAGCGCTGCCTGCGTGGCCTCTCCGGCCCAGGGTGCGTCACCGGCCCCGGCCCCGAACTCCGGTGCGATCTGGACCACTTGAGCGCCCTGGCCGCCGCGTCCGCGATCCGCGCCGGAATCCCGTTCACGACCCGGCTCACCGCGCACGGCGGGCTCCTGTCCCTGCCCACCCTGGGTGCCCTGCGCATGGAATCCGAAGCATCCGCACCGGTCTGCATCGCCTTCTCCGGAGACGAACTGACGATGCGTGAGAGCGGGCGGGAAGCCATATCGGCACACACCCAGCCGGACGGCACGACCGGCTCGGCCGACCCGCGCTGGCTTCCGGTGCTCGCCCTGCCCGCCGTGCAGTCCGGCATCGGACCCGTGCCCCTGGACGACGTCGACCCGTACCGCACCGACGGCCGCGGACTCCAGCGGCACGGCCTGAGCGCCGCCACCCATATCGACGACCACGAACGCAAGGCCTGGGCCGAGTCCTGGGCCGGGGTGGCACCCCTGCTCGCCATCGGCGGTGAGCACCGCCTCACCGAGGCGGCGGTTCTGCTGCGCTGCCTCGTCCCGCTCGGCCCGCCGCCCGGCTCGGGTCCCACCGGCGAGAGCGCGGCACACTGCAGCGGCACCAGGCGTGAGGCGTTCGGCGCTGTCCTCAGCAGCAAACCGGCCACCCCCGCCTACTTCGCCTCCACCCTCGTCCACGAACTCCAGCACACCAAACTCGCCGCACTCGCCGCCCTCCTACCGCTGCATGACGAGGGCCCGGAGGCGCGCCACTTCGCACCGTGGCGCTCCGACCCCCGCCCCTTCGACGGGCTCCTCCAGGGCGCCTACTCGCACATCGCGCTCGCCGACTACTGGCAGCGGTTCGCGCTCTCCGCGCGGCGCGTCACCCACCGCGACCTGGCCTGGGCCGAGCACGCCCGCTGCCGCGAACAGGTCGGCGCGGTACTGCCCGTGCTGGCCGGCTCGGCGGCGCTGACCCGCGAGGGCCGGGTACTGGTCAACGAGATGATCACGCTCTACCACCGTCTGGACGATTGTCCGCCTCCTTCCGGGCACCTCGCTCGCGCGGAGGCATACGTGGCCACCGCGCAGGTGATATGGCAGCAGAGGAACGGCTCGCACAGGCCGTGAGAACCCCCGGGATTGTCCGCCGGAACGACCAGGCTCCGGTGTATGTTGACAAGGCTCGAATCGAGGCAGGGAGACGGTTGAATGCCCGGAACGCGTAGGCAAGTTGGAGCAACCGGGGCGCAAACCGTCACCATCAGTTTCGCCGGTTTCAACCGGGCCTGGGCTAGCTGGATCGGGGACCGTCTGGAGCGGCGCGGGGTGACGGTCGTCCAGCAGCGCTGGGACCCCCCGGTGGAGGTTCCGCTGGAGGAGTCGCTGCGCGATCTGACTCTCTCCCGGGGCCGAGTCCTGGTGATCCTCAGCGACTGGTACTTCCAGCTCGGACCGCGCAGCCACGACGAGTGGAACAGGGCGCTGCGCGAGGTCGTCGCCCCCGACCCCGACCGCTTCACCGCCGTCTGCGTCACCACGTCGGCGCTGCCCGGCGCCACCTCGGCCCTCGGCGCGGCCGACCTGACCAACATCGGCGCCGAAGAGGCCGAACGGCGGCTTCTCGTCCGCCTGGGCCTGCCCACCGACCCGCTGCCCGAGCCCGTCGAGGCCAGGCAGGGGCCCCGGTATCCGGCCGATGTCCCGGAGGTGTGGGGCGGCGTGCCGCGCCGCAACACCCGGTTCACCGGCCGGGAGGCGCTGCTCAGCAAGGCGTACCAGGCACTCCAGGACGCCGGACCCGGTGCCGGGGTCGTGACCCTGCACGGCATGTCCGGCGTGGGCAAGACCCAGCTGGCCGCGGAGTACGTCTACCGGTTCGGCTCGGAGTACGACGTGGTGTGGTGGGTGCCTGCCGACCGCCGCGCCCTGTACCGCCAGAAGCTCGCCGAACTCGCCCCTGAACTGGGCCTGTCCACGGGCGCCGAGTACGGGGAGCGGCTGCGGGCCGTGCGGGACGCGCTGCGTCGCGGCGAACCGCACTCCCACTGGCTCCTCGTGCTCGACGGCGCGGACGAGCCCGAACACATCTGGGACCTGGTGCCCACCGGCCCCGGGCATGTGCTGATCACCTCCCGCAACCCGGAGTGGCGCGAGCACAACAGCAACCTCGTCGAGGTTCCCGTCTACAACCGGGACGAGTCCGTCGCCTTCGTCCGCCGCCGCGCACCACGCCTGACCCCGAACGACGCCGACCAGCTGGCCGAGGCCCTCGAAGATCTCCCGCTCCTCCTCGACCAGACGGCGGGCTGGCTCAACGACTCCGACATGTCCGTCGAGGAGTACATCGAACTCCTCGACGGCGGCATCGACCAGGACGTCGTCAAGGTCTCCGCCGACTTCCCGCTCGCCTTCCAGACCGCCTGGTCGATACTGCTGAACAAGCTCAAGGAAACCGTCCCGGAATCCGTCGACCTGCTGCGCCTGTGCAGCTTCTTCGCACCGGGCTCCATCCCCGTGCGACTGCTGAGGGAAATGCCCCCCGGTGAACTGCCGGAACAGCTTTCCGGCCTGATGAACGACCCGCTGCTGTGGAACAAGGCGATCGGGCAGCTCCGCCAGTACTCCGTGGTCCGCCTGGAGTCCCACGAGATGGCCGGCGAGGAGGCCTCGTCCGGCGAATCGCTCTACATGCACCGCATGGTCCACCAGATCGTCGGCAAGGACATGCCGGAACACGACCGCCACGAGTTCATCGACGTGGTCCGCAGGGCCCTCGCCGCCGCGGACCCCGGCCGCCCCACCGACACCCGGATGTGGCCCGCCTACGCCGAGATCACCCCGCACCTGAAGTGGGCCGACGTACTCAACAGCACCGACCCGGCCGTCCACGCGCTGGTGCTCAACTGCCTGCGCTACATGTACCTCTCCGGCGAGTACCGAGCCGGCATCAAGCTGGGCGAACGCGCCATGAAGGCCTGGCGGGAACTCCTCGGCGAGGACCACCCCAGGGTCTGGGACCTCAGTTACAACTACGCCAACCTGCTGCGGGCCGTCGGCGACTACGCCGGTACGGAAGTCATCGAACGCGCCGCCGTCGACCACCTCCGCGCCGAACGCGGTGCCCAGGACCTGGAACACCTCCGCGCCGCCGGCGGCCTCGCCGCCGATCTGCGGGGCCTCGGCCGGTACGACGAGGCGCTGGAGATGTCGACCTGGATCCTCGCGGCCTACCGCGAACTGCTGGGCGACCAGGACCCGCGCACGCTCAGTGCGCAGAACAACCTGGCCGTGTCCCTCCGGCTGCTCGGCAGATACGAGGAGTCCCTGGAGCTGCACCGGCGGACACTGGATGCCAGGCGGCAGGTGTTGCGCCCTCGCCACAGCTGGACGCTCTACTCCGAGATCCACTACGCCACCGGCCTGCGCCTGCTCGGCCGCTACAACGACGCCTTCTCGCTCCAGAACCAGAGCGTGCGGCTGCACCGGCTGGTCATGGGGACCGGACACCCGCAGACCTTGTGCGCCGAGCACAACCTCGCGCTGTGCCAGTACCGTGCGGGGGAGCGCGCCAAGGCGGCGACGTTGTTCACCCAGGTTCTCGAACGAAGCGAGCGGGTGCTCGGAGAGTACGACCCGCTGACGATGATGTTCGCCGCCAGCCAGAGCTTCTTCGCCCGCGAGCACGCCGACATCGACCAGGCCAGGGCGATAAGCGAGAAGGTGGTCGACGGCTATGTGGGCATGCTCGGCGAGGAACACCCGTACGTGGCTGGAACCCGGGGGAACCACGCCCTGATCCTCCGCAACGTGGGCGAACGCGATCACGCGCACGCCCTGCTGGAGGAGGCGCTCGCCGACATGACGAGAGCCGTGGGTGAGCACCACCCCTGGACCCTGGGCTGCGCGGTGAACGCCTCGGCGCTGCGCAATCTGGTCGGCGACCCGGAATCCGCAGCCGCGCTGACGGACGCGGTCATCACCAGGGCCACGGAGGTCCTCGGCCGGACCCATCCGCTGACTCTCTCCGCCCGGATCGCGCACGCCGCGGACCTGCGCGGCATCCGTGACCGCGAGCGCGCGGAGAAGGTCGAGCGGGAAGCATTGGGCGATCTGGTCGAGACACTGGGCGCCCAGCACGTCCACACGGTTTCGGCCCGCTCCCGCAACCGTCCGTACTGGGACTTCGAGCCGCAGATCATCTGAACGGGCTGCGCCCCGCCCGCACACCGAAGGGCCCGGCCCCGCGAATTGCTCGCGGGGCCGGGCCCTTCGGTTCGTACGGAGCGGATCAGGCCTCGAAGACCTCGGCGACCAGCTGTGCCTGCTCGGCCTGGTGGCGCTTGGCCGAGCCGACCGCCGGGGACGAGCTGTGCGGACGCGAGATGCGGCGCAGGCGCTCACCGTGCGGGACGTCGGCGCCGACGGCCAGGTCCAGGTGGTCGATCAGGTTCAGGGCGATGAACGGCCAGGCGCCCTGGTTGGCCGGCTCCTCCTGGGTCCAGAGGTACTTCTCGGCGTTGGGGTACTTGGCGATCTCGGCCTGGAGCTCGGCACCCGGCAGCGGGTACAGGCGCTCCAGACGGATAATCGCCGTGTTGGCAGCTGCAGCGTCCGTGACGCCGCGCTTCGTGCGCTCGGCCTCCAGGTCGTAGTAGACCTTGCCGGCGCAGAAGACGACCTTGCGGACCTCGGCCGGGTTCACCGAGTCGTCGCCGATCACCGGGCGGAAGCCGCCGGTGGTGAACTCCTCCACCTTCGACGCGGCCGCCTTGAGGCGGAGCATCGACTTCGGGGTGAAGACGATCAGCGGCTTGTGGTGCGGGTTGTGCACCTGCCACCGCAGGAGGTGGAAGTAGTTCGACGGCAGGGTCGGCATGGCGACCGTCATGTTGTTCTGCGCGCACAGCGTGAGGAAGCGCTCCGGGCGGGCGGACGAGTGGTCCGGGCCCTGGCCCTCGTAGCCGTGCGGCAGGAGCAGCGTGACGCCGGAGGTCTGGCCCCACTTCTGCTCGGCCGAGGAGATGAACTCGTCGACGACGGTCTGCGCGCCGTTGACGAAGTCACCGAACTGGGCCTCCCAGACGACCAGCGACTCCGGACGGGCCAGCGAGTAGCCGTACTCGAAGCCCATCGCCGCGTACTCGCTGAGCAGCGAGTCGTAGACGTTGTAACGGGCCTGGTCGTCGGAGAGGTAGAGCAGCGGGGTGTAGTCCTCGCCGGTCACCTGGTCGACGAGGACCGCGTGGCGCTGGCCGAAGGTGCCGCGGCGGGTGTCCTGGCCGGCGAGCCGGACCGGGGTGCCCTCCATCAGCAGCGAACCGATGGCCAGGGTCTCGCCCATGCCCCAGTCGATCGTGCCGTTCTCCACCGAGGCCGCGCGGCGCTGCATCTGCGGCATCAGGCGGGGGTGGACGGTGATCCGGTCGGGGATGTTGACCTGGGACTCCGCGATGACCTTGACGACCTCCTGGGAGACCGCGGTGGTCACGGCGACCGGGAACTCCGGCTGGACCTCGGGGGTGTGCGCCGGGGCCGGCAGCGAGGTGGCCTCGCGGACCTCGGCGAAGACCTTCTCCAGCTGGCCCTGGAAGTCCTGGAGCGCCTGCTCGGCCTCTTCCAGCGTGATGTCGCCGCGACCGATGAGGGACTCGGTGTAGAGCTTGCGCACCGAGCGCTTCTTGTCGATCAGGGTGTACATCTGCGGGTTGGTGAACTCCGGGTTGTCGCCCTCGTTGTGACCGCGGCGGCGGTAGCAGATGAGGTCGATCACGACGTCCTTGTTGAACGCCTGGCGGAACTCGAAGGCGAGCCGCGCGACCCGGACGACGGCCTCGGGGTCGTCGCCGTTGACGTGGATGATCGGCGCCTCGATCATGCGCGCCACGTCGGTGGCGTACATGGAGGAGCGCGAGGACTCCGGGGCGGCGGTGAAGCCGACCTGGTTGTTGATCACCACGTGCACGGTGCCGCCGGTGCGGTAGCCGCGCAGCTGCGACATGTTGAGCGTCTCGGCGACGACGCCCTGGCCCGCGAAGGCCGCGTCGCCATGGAGCGCGATGGGCAGGACGGTGAAGTCCGTGCCGCCCTTGTTGATGATGTCCTGCTTGGCGCGGGCGATGCCCTCCAGGACCGGGTCGACCGCCTCCAGGTGCGAGGGGTTGGCGGCCAGCGAGACCTTGATCTGCTCGCCGTCCAGACCGGTGAAGGTGCCCTCGGCGCCCAGGTGGTACTTGACGTCGCCGGAGCCGTGCATCGACCGGGGGTCGAGGTTGCCCTCGAACTCGCGGAAGATCTGGGCGTACGACTTGCCCACGATATTGGCGAGGACGTTGAGCCGGCCGCGGTGGGCCATGCCGATGACGACCTCGTCGAGGCGGGCCTCGGCGGCGGAGTCGATGACCGCGTCGAGCAGCGGGATGACGGACTCGCCGCCCTCCAGCGAGAAGCGCTTCTGGCCGACGTACTTGGTCTGCAGGAACGTCTCGAACGCCTCGGCGGCGTTCAGCCGGCGCAGGATCCGCAACTGCTCCTCGCGCTCGGGCTGTTGGGCGCGCGGGCGCTCCACCCGGTCCTGGAGCCACTTGCGCTGCTTCGGGTCCTGGATGTGCATGAACTCGATGCCGGTGGTGCGGCAGTACGACTCGCGCAGCACGCCGAGGATGTCGCGGAGCTTCATCATCGACTTGCCGGCGAAACCGCCGACCGCGAAGTCCCGCTCCAGGTCCCACAGGGTGAGGCCGTGCTCGGTGATGTCCAGGTCGGGGTGCTTGCGCTGGCGGTACTCCAGCGGGTCGGTGTCGGCCATGACGTGGCCGCGGACCCGGTAGGAGTGGATCAGCTCGAAGACCCGCGCGGCCTTCGTGACGTCGCTGTCGTGCGAGGCGTCGATGTCCGTCAGCCAGCGGACCGGCTCGTACGGGATGCGCAGCGACTTGAAGATCTCGTCGTAGAACTCGTTCTCGCCGAGCAGCAGCTGGGCGACGATCCGCAGGAACTCGCCGGAGGCGGCGCCCTGGATGACCCGGTGGTCGTACGTCGAGGTCAGCGTCATGACCTTGGAGATGCCCAGCTTGTTCAGGGTGTCCTGGGAGGTGCCCTGGAACTCTGCCGGGTAGTCCATCGCGCCGACGCCCATGATGAGGCCCTGACCGGGCATCAGACGGGGCACCGAGTGGACGGTGCCGATGCCGCCGGGGTTGGTCAGCGAGGCGGTGACGCCGGTGAAGTCGTCCATGCCGAGCTTGCCGTTGCGGGCGCGGCGGACGATGTCCTCGTAGGCCTGCCAGAACTCGAAGAAGTTGAGCGTCTCGGCCTTCTTGATGGCCGCGACGACCAGCTGGCGGTCGCCGTTCGGCTTCACCAGGTCGATGGCCAGACCGAGGTTGACGTGGTCCGGCTTGACCAGGGTCGGCTTGCCGTCCTTCACCGCGAAGGAGTGGTTCATCGCCGGCATGGCCTTGAGGGCCTGCACCATCGCGTACCCGATGAGGTGCGTGAAGGAGATCTTCCCGCCCCGGGCGCGCTTGAGGTGGTTGTTGATGACGATGCGGTTGTCGAAGAGCAGCTTCACCGGGACGGCTCGGACGGACGTGGCCGTCGGCAGCTCCAGCGAGGCGTTCATGTTCTTCGCGACGGCGGCCGAGGGGCCACGCAGCGTGACGTACTCGGGTCCGGCCGGGGCCTCGGTGGCCGGTGCGGCCTTCGCCGGAGCGGGCTCGGCGGCCTTCGCGGCCGGAGCCGGCGCGGCCTTCTCCGGGGCTGCCGGAGCAGCGGCGGCGGGGGCGGCCTGTGCGGGGGCCGGTGCCGCGGGGGCCGGAGCGGGTGCGGCCGGGGCCTTGGCCGGGGTGGCCGGAGCGGGTGCGGCCGGGGTCACCGCGGCCGCTGCGGCCGGGACGCCGGGAACGGGCTTGTCCGCCGTGCCGGACGTACCCGGCTTGTAGTCGGCGAAGAAGTCCCACCAGGCGCGATCGACCGAATTGGGATCCTGGAGGTACTGCTGGTAGATCTCGTCGACGAGCCACTCATTGGGCCCGAAAGCAGCGGCCGGGTTCGAACCCGGGCTGGCTTGGTCGGTCGAGATGCTCGAGTTACTGGGGGACTGAGACGACACGGCGGCAACCGCCCTCTTCCGCTTCACAAGGTGATGGACAGCGGAAATCAAGGCTACGCCTCCCCGGCCGTTCCACGCAGGCCGGGCCGGTCTTCGTCGCCTAAGTCACATCGGAAGGCGGGTTTCGGTGCGGGAATTGGCGGGAAACAAGCACGGTTCCGCTGCTTTTTGGGTACGTGAGACCGCGGCTACGGCCCCATGGACCGCACCCCTTGAACGGAACACGTAGAACGTGCCCTTCCGGTTCGAACCCTATGTCAACCTCGCTGCTGAGGGATCCCCGGAAGAGTGACCTGAATGCGGCAGCCGCGAACGGATTCGGCCACGCCGATGCGTCCGCCGTGCAGATCCACCGCCCAGCGGGCGATCGCCAGCCCGAGGCCGGTACCGCCGTCGCTGCCCGGACCGTGCGGGGAGGGCACCTCGCCGCGGTTGAAGCGCTCGAAGACCCGGTGTCGCTCGGACTCCGGAATGCCGGGTCCCTCGTCCATGACTTCGAGCGTCAGGGACTCCGGGGCGGCCCCGCGCCGGGCCAGCACGGTGACCCGGCCGTGCGGCGGGCTGTGCTTGACGGCGTTGTCGATCAGATTGGCCACCACCTGGTGCAGCCGTTCCGCGTCCGCGTGCGCGGTCAGCTCCGGCGGCGACACGTCCAGGTGCAGATGGACGTCCTTGCGGGTGTGGTTCCCGGAACCGGACGGCAGCCGGCGGTGCCCGGCGGCGAGATTCGCCTCCTTCAGTACGCCCGACAGATACGGCCACACCTCGAAACGGCGGGCCTTGAGCGTGACCACCCCGTTGTCCAGCCGGGACAGGTCCAGCAGCGTCTCCACCAGCCTGCCGAGCCGCTCGGTCTGCTTGAGCGCCGTGCGCATCGTCTCGGGATCGGCGGTGGACACCCCGTCCACGACGTTCTCCAGCACGGCTCTCAGCGCCGCGATGGGTGTTCGCAGCTCGTGCGAGACATTGGCGACCAGCTCCTTGCGGTGCCGGTCCACGGCCTCCAGATCGTCCGCCATGCGGTTGATCGTCTGGGCCAGGTCGCCGAGTTCGTCGCGCCGGTCGGCGCCGCTCACCCGTCTGGTGTAGTCGCCGTGCGATATGGACCGGGCCACCGTGGTCATCTCGTCCAGCGGCGAGGTCAGACCGTGCGCCACGAACTGGGTTATGAGCAGGGTCGCGATCACCGAGAACACCGTGATGAACCGCAGCTCGGTCCTGGTGCGCACGGCCACCATCAGCAGCCCGGTGGTGATGAACACCGAGACCACGACGAGCGTGCTCATCTTGGCCTTGACCGAGAAGGGACGCAGTCCGGAACCGGGCCGGGTCATGGAGCCGGCGTCTCCAGGGCGTAACCGACACCGTGCACGGTACGGATCCGCTCCGCGCCGATCTTCCGGCGCAGCGCCTTGATGTGGCTGTCGACCGTACGGGTCCCGGAGGCGTCCGCCCAGTCCCAGACCTCTGCCAGCAGCTGCTCCCGGGAGAGCACCGCCCGCGGCGTATTGGCCAGACAGACCAGCAGGTCGAACTCGGTCGGCGTGAGGTGGACGTCGTCGGCGCGGACCCGGACCCGGCGCTGCGCGTGATCGATCTCCAGCTCACCGAGGCGCAGTATCCCGCTGCGCGGCGTCACCGCGGCCAGCGCCGCGCGCTCGACCCGGCGCAGCAGGACATGGACCCGGGCCGCCAGCTCGCGCATCGAGAACGGCTTGGTCATGTAGTCGTCGGCGCCGACCCCGAGGCCGACCAGCATGTCCGTCTCGTCGTCCCTGGCGGTCAGCATCAGCACCGGCACCGGCCGCTGGGCCTGCACACGGCGGCAGACCTCCAGGCCGTCGAAGCCGGGAAGCATGATGTCGAGCACCATCAGATCGGGCTGCCACGCCTCGGCCGCGTCCACCGCCGCGGGACCGTCGAGTGCCGTCTGCACCAGAAAGCCCTCCGCCCGCAGCCGGGCGGAAATGGCATCGACGATCGTGGCGTCGTCCTCGACCACCAGCACCCGGCGCTGCGCGCCCGGGGTGGCCGCGACACCGTTGTGGGTGGTGTGTGTCTGTTCCATCGCCCCGCCCCTGCCCGTTCTCGCGGGGGCCATTCCCCCGGACGCACGGTCTTCGCTTGTGGATTTCGTCGGTGATCCCGTTACCGGTCAGCAGCGTAAAGGCAGCGGACTCCTCTCGGCTACGCAGGGTGTAACGCCTCGGACGCGAAGAGGTGGCGGAGTGTCGGTCTTGTGGCACTTGGCCCCCGGACTTCCGGGGGCCGGGGATACCCGGTGGGGGGTCTCAGTCTGTCCGAAGTGCGAGATGCACCACGTCGGGCACACCTCGGGCAACGCTTACCTCTTCGGTTCTTACCCCCTCGAATCCGGCATTCCGTAGGGCCTGTTCGAAGTCGGCGGACGGCTGTGCGGACCACACTGCGAGAACGCCGCCCGGCGTCAGCCGCTCCCGGCAGTCCGCCAGACCGGCGGGGGAGTACAGGCTCGTGTTGTCCTCGGTGACGGTCCAGTCCGGCCCGTTGTCGATGTCGAGACACAGGGCGTCGTAACGTTCCGTAGTCGTACGCAGATACTCGACGAGATCCGTCGTCAGGATCCCGGTCCGCGGATCGGCGAGCGCCGCACCGGAGACAGCGGCCAGCGGCCCCTGAAGATGCCAGTCCACGATCGCCCGCTCCCGCTCGGCCACGACGATCCGCCCCCACCTCGGCTCGGTGGCGGCCCGGACGAGCGAGAAACCGACGCCGAGACCGCCGATGAGCACCGACGGAGCGGTCCGGCCGGCCGGCAGCGCGGCCAGCGCCGCGTCGATCAGCAGCCGCTCGGAGCGCCCGTCCGAAGTGTCCATCAGGAAACACCCGTTGGCGATGATCTCGAAGTCGTCACCCCGCCCCCGCAGCACGACCTCGCCGTACGGGCCTTCGCGGCGGTCGAGCGTGACGGGGGCGAGGGTGTCGGAGTGGTACGTGTCGGGCATGGCGCGGGTCTCCGGTGACGGCGGGCGGGTTCCCCGCCATCCTGTCCGGTCGGCGCGGCCCGGGGCCAGTGGATTGCCGGATCCGCCCCGAGTGCCGGTAGGGCGACGGCGGTTACCCGCGCTCCGGGCGTGCGCCGCGCACCGCGAGGAGCGCCGCCCCGGCCACGTACGCCGCCACGGCCACCGCCCACGCCGCACCCTGTGGGCCCGGCTGCATGGGCCAGGCCCACACCGCCGCCGCGCCGCCCGGGGTGCGCGGCGCCGCCAGATAGACGGCGCCGCCGTAGACCGTCATCGGCAGCCAGCTCAGCCGGGCACCGAGCAGCGCGACGGAGGCCGTGGCCACCCCCGTCGCACCGAGCACGTTGCGCACCATGGCCGGTACGCCGAACTCCTCCGGGTGCCCCGGGACGGCTGCCGCGAGCGCCCCCGCCGTCACGGCGGTCAGCGCCAGCAGATGCAGCAGCCGGCGCGGCCACCACCGGCCCACGGCGGCCCGGTCCAGCTCGTCGCTGTGCGAGTGCAGGCTGGTGCCGATCGCGGCGGAGGCGAGCAGCGGGGCCAGCACGACGACCGGGACGCGGGCGGTGTGGTCGAAGTACGGCCGGCTCTGCAGCCAGTGGGCGGCCCATGCCGCGACGAGCGTGATGCACGTCAGGGTGGCGGCGGTGAGGGGAAGGGCGCGGGAGCGGATGTAGAGGAGGGGGAGAGCGGCGCGGGCAGGCTGAGCGCTCACAGGGCGGGCACCTCCGCGGGCGTGCAGCTCTCCAGCGTGGCCAGGAAGCGGCCGAGCCAGGCTCTGCGGTCGGCTTCGGGCATGGCATCGAGGCGGGCGACGAGGGGGCGGGCCTCCGGGTCCCATGTGGAGTCGTCGTCGGCCAGCCAGGTGCGTACGGCGTCGTCCGTGAACCCCACCCGGTCGGCAGCCTTGCGGTCGCTCGTCTCCATGCCGTCCGGACAGTCGCGGTTGACCAGGGTCAGGGCGGTGTCGGAAGCGTATGCCCCGGGGTCGGTCAGCTTGTTCCGGGTGAGTCCCCGGCCGCGCGTCGCCGAGCCGAGAGCGGCTTCGCCGTTCTTCGGGTCGAACGAGGAGTCCACGTACCTGACCGGTGCGCCCGGTACTCCCTCCAGGCGCGAGAACATGCCGGCCAGGGCGGCGGACACGCTGGGCAGCGCCGGGGCGTCGGGCGCCTTCACGCAGAGCTGGGGCACGCCCGGTTCCGGTGCCGAGCAGACCTTGCGCGTCGCGGTCGGGGCGTCGCGGAAGAGGTCGGCGCCCGTGTGCACGATCACCGCTCCGGCCGCGACCGCCAGCGCGAGCGGCAGGACGGCAGGCAGGCGCCGCCGGGCCGCGTACGCGAGCAGCACGGTGGCGGCGATGCCGCCCGTCCAGGCCAGCAGGACCGGCGCGAACCACCACACCGGGACCGACCACGACAGCGTGTACTGCTCGCCGGGGCTCAGGAACCGGGCCTTCGCCTCCATGTAGCCCGGCGCCCCCAGGAGCAGGTACAGCACGACCGCGAGCACCGGGGCGGCCAGCCGCCACCGCACCAGCCGCCCGGCCACGAAGCCGACGAAGCCGATGGACAGCAGGAGGCCGAGATCCGTGACGGCGACCGAGAGGGACGGGCCGCCCGCCCCGGTGTACGGAGCCGTCGCCGCGAACACCACGGCCAGCGCGAGCAGGTACCCGGCTGCCGCCCACAGCACGATCGGCGTCGCGGCCGTCGTCACCTGCGCCAACCGGCTGCGCGCCACCGAGAGCAGCAGTTCGGCGGTGCGCCGGCGGTGCTCCCGGCCGCCCTGCCAGCAGGCGGCCGCGGCGACGAGCGGGCCGCCGAGCAGCGCCGCCGCCGAGTGCAGCTGGGACTGGGTCTCGCCCCAGCTGCCCTGCCACTGGGCCGCCTTGCTCCAGAGCGGGACGAGGAGGGTGACGGCGACGGCGAGACCCGTCCAGGGGGCGATCCCGCGCCGGAGTTCGATGCGCAGGGCGGTGCGGGCCGGGGGCTTTCCGGGCGCGGTCTTCCTCGGCGCGACGGAGGCAGTCATCGGTTCGCCACCGCCGCCCGGTGCGCCCGCAGCGCAGCGGTGTAGCCGCGCTCGATCGGGTTTCCGTCCGGCCGCTCCGCTCCGCCGTCCCCGGCGTCGCCGAGCTCCGTCAGTGCCCGGGTCGTGCCCCGGTACGCGATCCGGCCCGCCTCGATCAGCGTGACATCGGTGCAGGCGGCGGCGACGTCCTCGACCAGATGGGTCGAGACGATCACGGTGGTGGTGCGGCCCAGCTCCCGTATCAGCGCCCGGAATTCGACCCGCTGCTCCGGGTCCAGGCCGGCGGTCGGCTCGTCGAGCAGCAGCAGGTCCGGATCGTTGACGATCGCCTGGGCGATGCCGACGCGCCGCACCATGCCGCCCGACAGGGTCTTCACCCGGGCGTCGATCCGGCCCGTCAGCCCCACCCGGTCCACCGCGCGTTCCACCGCCTCCGGGACCGCCGCCGCGTCCATCTCCTTGAGCCAGGCCACGTACGAGACGAACTCGCGGACCGTGAAGCCCGGGTAGTAGCCGAACTCCTGCGGCAGATAACCGAGCCTGCGCCGGACCGCCGCCCGGCTGCGGTGGTCCGACCCGGCGCCGACCTCGCTGCCGAGCAGCTCCACCCGGCCGCCGGAAGGCGCGGCGACGGTGGCGAGCACCCGGATCAGCGAGGTCTTGCCCGCCCCGTTCGGCCCGAGCAGCCCGTGCACACCGGGCGTGAAGTCCAGGTCGACGGCGTCGAGCGCGGTCGTCCTGCGGTGCCGGACGGTCAGTGCCCTGGCCTCGACCGTGTTCACGGCCTCGGTGCCGCTCATGCGTTCACGCTCACAACGTCTCCAGATGGTCGAAGGATCTACGGCGTACGGCGAGCAGTGCGGCGCACACCAGCGCGCCCGCCGCCCAGCCGGCCTGAGCGGCGGGGCCCGCGAAGTACCGGGCGGCCGAGGCCGCCGCGGCGACGGAGGCCGGGGGCGACGCGGCGAAGGCGGGCAGGACGACGGCGGCCGCCCAGGCCACGGCGACGGACGTGGCGCCGGTGCGGCAGCCGACGTACGAACCGAGGGCGAGCGCCGCCAGCGTCATCGCGAGTCCGGGCAGCAGCCAGGCCGCCGCGCCGGGCCGCCCGGCGGACGCCGGCAGCGCCGCCCCGGCGAGGGTGAGCGCCGGGATGCTCACGGCGAGCACCGCGGCGGTCCTGGTCAGCAGCAGCCGCACCCCGCCGGACGGGGTGGCGGCGGTGATCTCGTGCATCGGGTCCGCGTGCCGGCCGTAGGAGAGGGCCACCCCGGCGAGCGGCAGCACCGGCGCGACGACGAGGAGCAGCGGGCGGACGGCCTCACCGGCCCCGCCCCCCGCCCCGTACGCCAGCGCGACGGCCCCGACGGCCACCAGCACCAGCGCCAGCAGCCACGGGCCGCGCAGCGCGGGCCCGGCGGCCCACAGCAGCCGCCCGGCGCGGGTGGCGGCCCCGGGGAAACGCAACCGGGCTCCGCGGGCGGGCTCCCCTGCGGACGCCCCTTCCGCCGGGACCTCTTCCACCGAGACCCCTTCCGCCGCCACCGCGGCCAGCACCCCCGCGCGTACCGCGGCCAGTGCCGCCCCCGCCTCCGGCCGCGCCCGTACCGCCGCCGAGAGCCGGGCCGCGCACCCCCCGCACGCCTCCACGTGCTTCTCCACGGACCAGGCGACCGTCTCCGGCACCGAACCGGCGGCGTACCGCCCGGCCAGCTCCTCGCTCACGTGCCAGTGGGGCATGCCGTCACCTCCCATCGTGGTCATGCCGTTCCTCCCAGCGGCCGGGCCGCCGGGGCCGGCAGCTCAAGCGCGGCCCGCAGTTCGCGTCTGGCCCGCATCGCCCGGGTCTTGACCGTGCCCTCGGGTATGCCGAGGAGCCGCGCCGTCTCGCGGGTCGTCAGCCCGTCGATGACGGTGGCGCGCAGGACCTCGCGCAGCTCGGGCGAGATCCGGTCGAGCGCGGCGCCCACATCCCCGTACTCCAGCCCCGCGAGCACCCGCTCCTCGGCGGACGGCGCGGTGGCCGTCCACTCGTTGCTCCCGGTCCGCTCCGCCCGGTCGGCGAGATCGGTACGGGCACGGGCCCGCTGGGCGTCCACCAGCCGGCGCGAGGCGATCACCCACAGCCAGCCGCCGACCCTGGCCCCGCGGTGCGAGGCGGCGGAGCGCCAGACCGTCACGAAGGTGTCCTGGAGGACCTCCCGTACGGTCTCGGCATCCGCGCACCGTCTGCTCAGCCTGGCCAGCAGCCAGCCGGCGTGCCGGTCGTAGAGCGTCGCCAGGGCCTGCGTATCGCCCTTCGCGACGGCACGCAGCAGAGCGTCGTCGTCCGGGTCCTCCCCCGAGGGGCGCAACAGCTTCACACCTCTTCTATCGGGCGACGCGCCCCGACCGGTTCACGGGCGGCGTGTGTGGCTCACGCCATGGACGGCACGCGGGATGATCACAGAGGGCAGGACGTTGCTTCGGGGGGGCTTGTCATGGGAAGGGGCCTCGCGCGGTGCATCAGCGTACGGACCGGGCGGTCCGCGAAGAATCCTTCGCGGCTCCGCTGCTCGACGCCGTCCCGCGCCAGCCCGGCCCGGCCGCCCCGCCGCCGTCCCCTCCTCCGGACAGCGGGGCCCGCCGATGGCTGCGGCTGCTGCCGACACCCACCGGTACCCCGTTCACCTCCGGGTATCTGCTGGTGCTGATCGGTACGTCCCTCTTCATGGAGTTCGCCGACCCCGCCACCGTCGCCGCCGCGCTGCGCGAATCGAGCACGGACGTCGCGCACCTCGGCGAGACCCCGCTGCTCGTCCTGACCGCCAGCGCCCTGCGGGCCGTCGGCGGGCTCGGCTCCCCGGTGGTCTTCGTTCTCGCGCTCGTACTGACCGCGCTGGAACGCCGCGTCGGAGGACGGCGGACCGCCGTCGTGTTCGTGCTCGGCCATGTCGTGGCGACGCTCGCCACGGAGATCCCGGTCGGGATCTCCGTGGTCGTCGGGCATCTGCCGGAGTCGTCGCTGCACCGCCTCGACTACGGCATCAGCTTCGGGCTGATGGCGAGCGTGGGCGCGCTCACCGGGCTGTTCACCCCGCTGGTCCGGACGCTGGTGCTCGGCGGACTGGGCGTGATGCTGGCGAGCGACCTGGTCGAGCTGAGCAACCCGCTCACCGACTGGGGCCATCCGCTGGCGCTGCTGCTCGGCGTGTCCTGCCGGCCGCTGCTGCGCCGGGCCGGCGCGGCCAGGACGAGGTGAGCCGGGGTGTGGCGGAGCGGGGCGAGGCGATCAGGGGCGCGGTGCCTTCCCGCCGTGCACCGCGAGGTACTCGGCCGCCAGCCAGGGCGCGAGGTCCTCGATGAGCGTGGTGAGGACGGCCGGGTCGGCACAGGGGCTGCGGCCGACGCGGGCGGCCAGCCGCATCTGTTCGATCCGCTCCGGGTGGCCCGGGTAGTAGCGGGCGAACACCTCGGCGGACTCGGCCAGGTCGCTGGTCCAGCCCCGCCACTGCGGCATCACCAGGGTGAACCCGGACCGGACGATCCGGCGGGCGGCCCCGCGGCAGAGGCTGCGGCGTTCGGCGTCCGTGGCCGCCTCGGCGGCCCTGCGCCGCCAGCGAGGCAGAGCCAGCACCAGGTCCCCGTTGGTCTCGCGGGCGAGCAGCGGGGTCGGGCGGTAGCGCGGCAGCCGCCCGGCGAGGTCCTCGCCCAGCAGCGGGGTGCAGAGACAGGCGAGGAAGAAGCCGAGGTCGTGCCGTTCGAGCTCGCTGGTGACGGTGTCGGTACTGGTGAGGAGGGCACCGGCACCGTCGATCTGCCCGAAGTCGGCGGCCAGAGCGGCTTCGACGGCACGGGCCGCGGCCTCGTCGGCCCCGGTCGGCCGGGTACGCAGAACCAGCAGCAGATCCAGATCGGAGACACCGGGAACGGCCGTGCCGCGCGGAATGCTGCCGTAGACGTACGCGCTGTGCAGCCGCCTGCCGTCGAACGCCCCGGTGATCCGGGACCGGGCCGCCGCCACCACGGGGGCGAACGCCGCGGGCACCAGGCTCAGCGAACCCTCCCGCCGGATCGTCCCGTCCTCGTTCAGCCCCCGGTCACCGTTGTCGTCGTTCATGGGAGCACTGTGCCCGCACCTGTGCGGCGGGCCGAACGATTTTCGGGCCCGCCGAGGGTCACGGAGCACCCCCTCAGCTCTCCTGCTCCTGTCGTCTGCGTACCAGCTCGGCGATCCAGACCGGAGCGAACGGGGACGTGCAGTTCGGGGGAGTCGGGTAGTCCTTGAGCACTTCCAGGCGCTCGCCGATGCCGATCGCGCGGGCGCGGTACTCGGCGTGCTCGATCCCGATCTGCGCCAGACAGTGGTTCATCGCCCACTGCAGACGGTCCGGGGCGTCCTTCATCTCCGCCTCGACGACATCGAGCAACCCCGCGATGTCGAGACCCTCGGGCTTCTTCGCCACCCGCTCGGTGGTCAGCGCCCAGCCGGCACTCGCGACCACCGGATCCGGGTCGGCGGCCCAGGCCAGTCGCAGCTCCTCGGCGTGCGGGCTCTTCTTCACCGCGTAGTTGACGAGCCAGTCGTGCACCTTGGGGGCGCGCGCCTCGCGCACCATGGCGTCCAGCTCCTCGCGCCCGAACGCCTTCGGGCGGCAGACCAGGATCGCCAGGAGCCTCGCCGCGGTGTCGCCCGTCGCCCAGAGGCCGCCCGCGAGCTCCTGCTGAGTCCCGAGCCGCTTCGCGAGCGCGCGCAGCTTGCCGAGGTTCACCCCGTGATCGTCGCCGCGCTTCTCGTTCACCTTGCGCGCCTTCGGGTCATCGAGCTCGGCGAGCTCGGCCATGACCTGCGGCACCGTCGTCGTCCCGGCCACCTCGGTCTCCTGCCCTTCGCGCGTGAAATTCCAGCGTACGGCCGACACTCGCCCGGCCCAGGCGATCGCTCACAGCGAACACCGCCCCGGGAACAATGGATGGCTCAGGAGCATTGAGTCTGCATAGCTCAACTTGACTGCTGAAGGGGAGATCATGGCTACCGATTCCAATGCGGTCACTCCGCTCGCCCTGCCCGTGCTGCCGCTCGACGACGAGGTCGTGCTGCCCGGGATGGTGGTGCCGCTGGACCTGTCCGACACCGATGTACGTGCTGCCGTGGAGGCCGCGCAGGCCGCGGCCCGTGACGGTGGCGGCAAGCCCGAGGTGCTTCTGGTGCCGAGAATCGACGGTACGTACACCGGTACCGGTGTCATCGGCACCGTCGAGCAGGTCGGACGGCTTTCGGACGGGGATCCGGGCGCGCTCATCCGCGGCCGGGGCCGGGTGCGGATCGGGGCCGGGACCAGTGGGCCGGGCGGGGCACTCTGGGTGGAGGGATCCCGGGTCGACGCGATCGTCCCCGATCCGCTCCCCGGAGCCGCGGCCGAGCTGGTCAAGGAGTACAAGGCGCTCGCCACCAGCTGGCTGAAGAAGCGCGGCGCCTGGCAGGTCGTGGACCGGGTCCAGCAGATCGAGGACATCTCCGCGCTCGCCGACAATTCCGGATACTCGCCCTTCCTCACCACCGCCCAGAAGGTGCAGCTCCTGGAGACCACGGACCCGGTCGCCCGGCTCAAGCTCGCCATCCAGTGGCTCGGCGAACACCTCGCCGAGCAGGACGTCGCCGAGTCCATCGCCAAGGACGTCCAGGAGGGCGTCGACAAGCAGCAGCGTGAATTCCTGCTGCGGCGCCAGCTCGAAGCCGTCCGCAAGGAGCTCTCCGATCTCAACGGTGGGACTGGTTCCGGCGCAGACGAGTCCGACGACTACCGGGCCCGCGTCGAGGCCGCCGACCTTCCTGAGCATGTCCGCGAGGCCGCGCTCAAGGAGGTCGACAAGCTGGAGCGCTCCTCCGACCAGAGCCCGGAGGGCTCCTGGATCAGGACCTGGCTCGACACCGTCCTCGAACTGCCGTGGAACGAACGGACCGAGGACGCGTACGACATCCGGGGCGCGCAGCAGGTGCTCGACGCCGAGCACGCGGGGCTCCAGGACGTGAAGGAGCGCATCACCGAGTACCTGGCCGTCCGCAAGCGGCGCTCCGACCGGGGGCTCGGCGTGGTCGGCGGGCGACGCGGCGGTGCCGTGCTGGCGCTGGTGGGGCCTCCGGGCGTGGGCAAGACCTCGCTCGGTGAGTCCGTCGCGCACGCCATGGGCCGCAAGTTCGTCCGCGTCGCCCTCGGCGGTGTGCGCGATGAGGCGGAGATCCGGGGCCACCGGCGTACGTACGTGGGCGCCCTGCCGGGACGCGTCGTGCGGGCCATCAAGGAGGCCGGCTCGATGAACCCGGTCGTCCTGCTCGACGAGATCGACAAGGTGGGATCCGACTTCCGGGGCGACCCGGCCGCCGCCCTCCTCGAAGTCCTCGACCCGGCGCAGAACCACACCTTCCGCGACCACTACCTGGAGGTCGAACTCGACCTCAGCGACGTCGTCTTCCTGGCCACGGCCAATGTGCTCGAAGCCATCCCCGAGGCCCTGCTCGACCGCATGGAGCTGGTCAGGCTCGACGGCTACACCGAGGACGAGAAGGTCGTCATCGCCCGGGACCACCTGCTCCCGCGCCAGCTGGAGCGGGCCGGTCTGGAGAAGGACGAGGTGACGCTCGACGAGTCCGCGCTGCGCAAGCTGGCCGGCGAGTACACCCGCGAGGCGGGCGTACGGAACCTGGAACGGGCCGTCGCCCGGCTGCTCCGCAAGGTCGCGGCCCAGCACGAACTGGGCGACCGGGAGCTGCCGTTCACGGTCACCGAGGCGGATCTGCGCGCTCTGATCGGGCGGCCGCACCATGTGCCCGAGTCCGCCCAGGACCCGGCCGAGCGCCGTACCTCGGTGCCCGGCGTGGCCACCGGACTCGCGGTGACCGGCGCGGGCGGCGACGTGCTGTTCGTGGAGGCGTCGCTGGCCGACCCGGAGACCGGGGCGTCCGGACTGACCCTCACCGGCCAGCTCGGCGACGTCATGAAGGAGTCCGCGCAGATCGCGCTGAGCTTCCTGCGGTCGCACGGCGCGGAGCTGGAGCTGCCGGTCGCGGACCTGAAGGACCGCGGCGTGCACATCCACTTCCCGGCGGGCGCGGTCCCGAAGGACGGCCCGAGCGCCGGCATCACCATGACGACGGCGCTGGCCTCGCTGCTCTCCGGGCGGCTGGTCCGTACGGACGTGGCGATGACCGGTGAGGTCTCGCTGACCGGCCGGGTGCTGCCGATCGGCGGCCTGAAGCAGAAGCTGCTGGCCGCGCACCGCGCCGGGATCACCACCGTGGTGATTCCGAAGCGGAACGAGGCCGACCTGGACGACGTCCCCGCCGAGGTCCTGGACACGCTGGAGGTCCACCCGGTGACCGATGTCCGCCAGGTCCTGGAGATCGCCCTCGCCCCGGCCGCCGCGGCCAGGCCCGAGGAGAGGATCCCGGCCGCGGCGTGATCGCCACGGCGTGACGGACGTGGCACCGCGTACGCGACCGGTACGGACGGCCCGCCTCCCCGGCAACGGGTGGGCGGGCCGTTCCGCGTCCGCGACACCGTGCACGTCGCGGTTCCATCGCATGGCAGGGCCCCCGGCGCATCGCGCGCCGGGGCCCTGCCGCTTCACCGATCCCTGCTCAGGGGCGGTAGATGGTCCCCGGGACCGGCTCGGCGGGTGCCATCAGCTGCGGGACGGTGACGAAGGTGTAGCCCTGCTTCTTCAGCTCGTCGATGATGCCCGGCACCGCGGGCACCGTGCCCTTGTAGATGTCGTGCAGCAGGATGACGCCGTCCTTGCTCGCCTGGTCCAGGATGCGCTTCTTGATCAGCGCCGAGTCGGTCGTGGAGTAGTCCTTCGCCGTGGCGCTCCACAGGATCTGGGAGAGCCCCAGGTCCTTGCTGATGTCCGAGACGGTGTCGTCGGTGCGGCCCTGCGGCGGGCGCATCAGGCGCGGCTTCTTGCCGGTTATCTCCGCTATCGCGTCCTGAGTCTTCTTCAGCTCGGCGCGTATGTCGGCCGGCTCGCGGTCCGTCAGGACCTGGTGCGTCCAGGTGTGGTTGGCCACCTCGTGTCCCTCGGCGGCGATCCTGCGCACGGTGTCGGGGTGCTTCTTGACGTGGTTCTTGCCCAGCAGGAAGAAGGTCGCGTGCACCTTCTTCTCCTTGAGTATGTCCAGCAGGCGCGGGGTGTCCTCGCCCGGTCCCGCGTCGAAGGTCAGCGCTATGCACTTCGCCTTGCGACAGTCCACCGGGCCGAAGGAGCCCTTGGCGTCGGAGCCGGCGTCGCCGCGTGCCGAGGCGGGAGCCGTGGTCTGCATGGAGCACCCGCTCAGCGTGAGGGTGAGCGCCGTCACAAGGGCGGCGGCCAACCCCGTACCGATCGACTTCGTCTTCATGGACAAGGCGGGTCACTCCTCCGTTGCTGAACAGCTGGACACGGCGCACGGTGTGCGACAGAGAAGGACTATACATAGCGTGTATACAGCGTGTTCATAGGGGGCGGTTCCGTGATGGAGGGCGGAAATGCCTGGTCGCGGAGGTGGAGTCGCGGGGGACAGGCGAGAGCCCCGGCGGGCGACGGCGAATTCGAGGGGTCGTTGCAACACGTGGTCGGTTGTTCAGGCCGCGAGCAGTTTAGACAGGCGCTCGGCTGGGGTTTCCCAGCCGAGCGTTT